>JALSPE010000154.1 GCA_026986085.1 Campylobacteraceae bacterium
AATAGTCTGCATCTTCACTCTTTGATGCCTCTTCGTAACAGATATAATCAACCCCAAGCTTTGTCAACTCTTTTGCAATCAGTATAGAAAAACCTTCATCTGGATACTTTACTAATGTGTTATAAGGAAAAAACTCTTTAAGTTCTTGAGATTTTGTAGCAACTCTAAGGAGTGGTCTCTCTATACTTAAAATTGCGTTAAACTCTTGGGGTATTAACATTAAGTGGCTATTTAATCTATTTGCATCACATATCATCAATATTGTATTTGGGTTTATCAAGTTAGTATTGGCTTTATAGAATTTTCTATAGCCATTAAGAGTTTTAACCAATAGAACCTTTCCTTTATCTAAAGCTTTTGCAGTAACTTCAAATAGTTTTAGATACTCCCCTTTCGTATTTGCAATTCTTTCACTGTTTTTATCAAGCATCTTTATAGGAATACCACACTCACTACAGCTTATTAGTGGGTAACTCTCTCTAAATGGATTACTCTCTAACTCATCATTACAGCTACTGCAAGGATGAAAAAAGCTCATTAAGGTATTTTCTCTTACAAATGGATAGTTTAGTAAAAATGGGTGTTTAGCTCCACAACCATTGCAACTTGTAAAGGGATAGTAAAACCTTGGGCTACTAATATCAAAAATCTCTTTTTGGCAAGTTGGGCATAGAGCTATAGAGTGTGGTAAATTTATAGTTTCTATATCTTTAATATCCGGTTTTTTATCACTAAAATAGTGTTTGCTTTGTTCCATATATATAGATGCTGGTAGTCTTTGTTCAAGTTGTAGTAAAAAATCTTCTAATTTAATATCATCTTTGTCTGCTACTATATATATTTTCTTATTATCTTGCGAAACCTCTACAATGATATCTACAACTTTTGCAGTTGCTATAATTAAATCTTTTATATAACTTTTGTTTGAATTAAACTCTATTTCAAATATAAAATACATCTTTTTCCTTAATAAGCAATATTTACTTTCTCTTGTGTTGGGTTGGCTACATCTTCTATAATCTCTTTAAATGTAATGACTCTCTTTTTCTCTTTTAAGGTAATATTCTCATCTTCTAAAGCTTGTAGGGTTTTTTCTAAAAGTTTTGGCATTTGCTTTAAGATAGTTGGTGTCAAATCATTTTTTACATCTTCAATATTCTTGGGTATCATTGTTATAAATTCAATTTGAGCCATATCATCTTTAATAGAGCATATCTCTATCATCATTGCCACTTCTACTTCATTTGCACTCTTTCTAGTATCTCCAAGTTTTAGCATAGTATCTGCATCATATCTAAAAATTTCACCAGCTTTGCCATCTTTTGAGTTGGTGCTAACTATTATTAATTTATCAAACTCTTGATAGTAGCTCATCAATCCAAATCCCATTAAGCCACCATCAACAATCTCTAAATTGTCTGGAATTTCATAATTTGCCTCTATATATTTTGCCAAATAGGTGCCAAGACCCTCATCGCAAAACATAATATTACCCATACCTATGAGTGCAATTTTTTTCATTAATTTCCTTTTATTGGACGCAAAATGAGCAAAGCC
>JALSPE010000155.1 GCA_026986085.1 Campylobacteraceae bacterium
CTCTCTCTGGCACTGCTATCTAAAAGAACACTTCCACTCTTTAGAGTCTCTTCGTAATTTGCAAATGTAAGCTCTTGTGGCTGGTTTGTAACCATTCTATGAACTCTTGTAGTGTTGCCACTCTTTACTCCATAAAGCTCAAAATCTACCACTTTATCATCAAGTGTAGCAACAAGCCATCTAATTGGTCGAATAAACTCTTCGCTCAAACTACCCCATCGCATCATCTTACCAAATGCCATAGAGGCTAACCACTCTTTAACCATATCGCCAATTAGGCTTTTAGATTCAACACCAAGCAACTCTTTTTTGTAGTAAAGAACTTCTGATTTTCCTTTTGTAGCTGTGCTTAAATCCTCTACACTAACACCGCACTTCTTAGCAAAACCAAGTGCCGCACCTGTTGGATTGCCATCTTTGTAAGCAATGTTTAGCGGTGGCCCAAACATCTCTACTACTTCATCGTTTTGCTTTAATGGAAAGCTCTCGCTTCTAATAGTCAGCCTTCTTGGCGTATAATCAAAACTAAATTCACTCTCTAATCTATTAGCCTTTAAAATCTCGCCCCAACTCTTTTTGATACTATCTAAAATCTTAAGCAAAGGAACAGCTGGAAGCTCCTCGACACCTATCTCTATTAACAAATTTGCACTACTCAAAATATATCTCCATATTTAAATTATATTATTTTATCTAAATCTAGCTCAAAAGGTCTTTTAAACTACTCTTTGGCTCTTTACCATTTAGTAGATTATTTACTTCTACTGCTATTGGCAAGTAGATATCCTCTTTTTTGCCAATTTCAACAATTGCTTTTGTTGTTACTACGCCTTCGGCAACTTCGCCTAACTCTTCTAAAATGGCATTTAAGCTTTTCTCTTTTGCTAAGCCAAAGCCTACACGATAATTTCTTGAGAGTGGGCTACTAGCTGTTAAAAAGAGGTCTCCTGCCCCTCCTAAAGATAGAAAAGTCTTACTCTTTGCACCAAAATATTTACCAAATCTAGCCATCTCCACAAGCCCTCTTGAAGTTAAAGCTGCTCTTGCATTGTTACCTAACTCTAATCCATCGCAAACTCCTGCTGCTATTGCTATAACATTTTTATATGCACCTGCAATCTCTGCACCTACTACATCACTATCTACATAGGCTTTTATAAATTGTGGCATTGCATCTGCCCACTCTTTTGCCAAATCTAAATTTGTAGAGCTTACAACAAGTGCTGTTGGTAGAGATTTCATAACCTCTGCTGCAAATGATGGACCAGAGAGATAGGCAATATTCTCTTGTGGTAGATACTCTTCGTATATATCTTGTAAAAATTTACCGCTGCTTACTTCTATGCCCTTTGCTGCAACTAAAATCTTTTGATTACTGAATTTAAAGTGTTTATGCATAAATTCACGAACAAATTGTGTTGGTATAGCCATAACTATATATTCGCTACTCATTACCTCGCTAATTGAAACAAAGTTTTTTATATTTCGCTCTCTTCTAGAACCAATTATAACACTATTTTTAAAAGAGTATGCATGTGCTAATGCACTACCCCATTTTCCTGCTCCTGCTACTGCTATATTCATACTCTACTCCAAATTCATATCGGTCATAAATCTATTTAGGTTCTTCTCTTTGCCAATACATATTAATATATCACTACTATCTACCTTATGCTCAACCCCAGAACTCTTAAATATAAAATTATTACCAAGCTCTTTATCTACCATACCTATAAAGATAATATCATAACTATCAAAATCTATCTCATTTAACATTTTTCCGTGAAGTTTAGATTTTATTGTTACAACTATCTCTTTAAATATATAGTCGTGTTCTCTATTTATAAAACCTTGAATAAACTTTGTAGCTACAGGTTTTGTTAAGAGAGAATTTATTATATTTCCACTAATTGCATAGACATCAATAATTCTATCTACACCTGCTATTTTTAATTTATCATTTAAGTGTATAGAGTCTGAGAGTGCAACAATATAGTTATTCTTATAGATATCTCTAAGAGCTAAAGCTAAAAAGAGGTTATCGTGGTTAGAGTCTAATGCACAAATAATTGTAGAGCCTTGGGGAATATTTAAATCTATTAAGCTTCTGTCGCTCTCAATATTTATAAATTCTACTTCAACTTTGTCGCTATTGGCAAATGGCAACTCTTCTTTATTATTTACAGCAATTTTAAGTGGTATTTTTTGCTCTTTTAGAGAGTGAGCTATTGCTCTGCCAAACTTTCCATAACCAAATAGATATATTGAACCAATCATAAGTAGCTCCCTAATAGATTATACTCTTTTTTAAAGTATTGAATACTAACCCTATGAGCTAAAACTATAACTATATCACCCTCTTTTAAGATGTAATCTCTTTTTGGATTAAATTTAAATATACCATTAATTCCATTTTGAACGCCTATTATTGTGATGCTATACTCATCTATTTTTAATTCACCTATAGAATTGTTAATTATATAGCAGTTATTATCTATATAAAATTCATCAATTGTAGAAATATCATAAGAGTGCATAATAGCATTAATAGCTTTATATGCTATTGGATATGAAATAGAAGCAACAAGCATAGATGATGCTATATTGTTAGGCAAAATAACTCTATCTACACCTGCTCTTTTATACTTTTTCATAACATTAAAGCTATTTGCTCTAGCTATTACTCTTATATCTTTTGATACAACTCTAGCATTAAGAGATATGTAGATATTTTCTATATCGCTTCTAGTAAGTGCTAAAAGAGTTATTTTAGAGTTTTCATTATAAAATTTTCTTAAAACATCATATCTACTTGCATCATCTCTTACTGCAAAGTGTTTATCGGCTCGTGCTTCTTCTACCTTTTGTTCATTATTATCTATAATAATATAGTTAGCACTCTTATTATTTTGTAGATACTGGTTTAAAAATACTTTTGCTAACTGTCCATAGCCACATACAATTAAAAACTCTTCGCTAAGCTTTATTTGTTCTGCGACTCTATCCTCTTTTATCTCATCTAGTTTCTCTGAAAAGGCTGAGACTATAACAGATGTGGCAAAAGATATCATAGTAATACCCAAAATTACAATAACAAAAGATACACTTCTTCCAGCTGTTGTAACAGGAGATATATCGCCATATCCAACTGTAGTAATTGTAATAAACGACCAATATAAGGCATCAAATAGATTTTGAATATTCTCATTTTTTTGATCTTCTAGTATATAAATTGCAATCCCACCAATAAATACTACAAAGATAAGTAGTGCAAATAGTGTCATTAGCTCGAATTTTCTATCTGCTAAAACCTCTATAAATTTATGCATATTCCTAGAGTGCTTAAATAGTTTTAAAAATCTAAACAGAACAAAAATTCTTAAAAATCTAAATGCTCTATATGCAGGAAGAATTGCCAATAGATCTATAATTGCCAAAGGGGTAACAATATATATTAATTTTTTTCTAATAGCCCTTTTGACTATTGATTTATAGTCGGGCTCTCTGCCGATTATTTTGGCATCTTTTGTTGCTTTTTTAATATCTTTATGTATATCTGTATATATCCAAAAATTTACCAAATACTCTATTAAAAATATAAAAGAGGTAAAATATATTGCATAAAACTCCAACCAAAACGGTATAGGGTTGCTAACATTATATATCATAATTGCAACAGATGTAAGTATTAAAAATATAAGTATATAATCGATATATTTTTTATATATATTATTAGGATTCTCTAGTGTATCTCTAACTCTATTCTTAAAATCAACATATTTTTGAGAGCGAGATAGAAATACAAAAAAAGATACTAATGGATTTAATTTATTCTTTTTATTCACTAACTAAGCCTACTTTTTAATAACTCATTAACTTTTTGTGGGTTTGCACTACCACGACTTGCTTTCATTGTTTGTCCAACAAAGAAACCAAACAGTTTCTCTTTACCTGCTTTATACTCAGCTACTTTATCTTGATTAGAAGCTAATATTTCATCTATAATTGCTAAAATTGCACCATCATCACTAACTTGTTTTAAACCTAACTTTTCTATGATATCATCAATATTGTCATTAGGATTCTCCATTAAATAATCTAAAATATCTTTTGCACCCTTGCCTGATATTGTTCCATCTTCTATTTTAGAGATTAATTGAGCTAAAATTTTTGCTTCTATTGGGCTTTGTGTAATATCTAGTGACTCTTTATTTAATCTTCCCAAAAGTTCATTAATTAACCAAGTAGAAGCATTTTTTGCCTCTATTTTACTATTTAACATCTCTTCAAAGTATTGTGCTAACTCTTTTTGTGCAACAATTACACTTGCATCATACTCTTTTAATTTAAGCTCACTCATATATCTAGCAATTTTATCATCTGGAAGTTCAGGAATTTTCTTTGCCTCTTCTATCATCTCTTCAGTTACAATTACTGGGCGAATATCTGGGTCTGGAAAGTAGCGATAATCTGCAGCTTCTTCTTTGCCTCTCATAGATTTTGTTTTGCCACTTTGAACATCAAACAATCTTGTCTCTTGCCAAACTTCATCTTCGTAAACTCCATCTTCCCAAGCTTCTATTTGACGCTCTACCTCATAATCTATTGCTTGATTTACAAATTTAAAAGAGTTTATATTTTTTATCTCAACTCTTGTGCCAAACTCTTTTTGACCTTTTGGTCGAATAGATACATTAACATCACACCTAAAAGAGCCCTCTTGCATATTTGCATCAGAAATATCTAAATATCTAACAAGTGTATGAAGCTTTTTAAGATACTCAATTGCTTCAGAAGCGCTTCGCATATCAGGACCACTAACAATTTCTAGCAGTGGTGTTCCTGCACGATTTAAATCTACCTTAGAGATATTTCCTTCATGCATACTTTTACCTGCATCTGCTTCAAGATGTGCTTGATATATCTCGACTCTCTTCTTTTTACCATCACTATCATTAATAAATAGCTCTCCATCTTTAACAATAGCTTTATATAACTGAGTAATTTGATAAGCTGATGGGCTATCTGGGTAGAAGTAACTCTTTCTATCAAAAAAAGAGGTTTCATTAACTTTGGCATTAATTGCATAGCCAAAGCGCATAGCTTTAATTAGAGCCTCTTTATTAACAACAGGTAGCGCCCCAGGGAGTGCTAAACAAGTAGGGCAAGTATTACTATTTGGCTCTTCATCAAAGCTTGTTGGGCAAGAGCAAAATAGCTTTGTTTTAGTATTAAGCTGAACATGAACTTCTAAACCAATAACAACTTCAAACATATATCTATCCTAATTCTAATTTTTTATATTATATCTTTTTAGGGGTTAAAAGTGGGTTATT
>JALSPE010000156.1 GCA_026986085.1 Campylobacteraceae bacterium
TATTGTAAAAAATATCTAATTGAAGCAAAACCGTAAGGCTTTAGAGGAGCTATATCTTCAATTTGCTCTTTAGAGATAATTCCACCAAGAGCAATTACTTTAATATCGCAACACTCAATTGCTTCTTTTAGAGCATCTAAACCTTTTGGTTTACCTTTATTTGGTGTGGTAAATATTGGGCTAAATGTTACAATGTCTGCCCCTAAATCTTTAGCTTTTTTTACCTCTTGCATTGAGTGTGTGCTAATAAGTGTTAAAAGATTCAACTCTTTAGCCCTCTTGATAGAGTCAAATTGATTAGAGGTTAAGTGAACACCATCTGCTTTAAGCTCGTTTGCTAAATTGTAATCTTGATGAAGTATCTTTTTATAGTTAAAATCTTTTGTATAGTTTAAGAAGTTTTTTGCTAAATATTTATAGTTATTTATAGTTTTATCTCTTAATAGAACAAAGTCTGCTTTGTTGTTTAAAGATTTTAAATACTCCAAAGAGTAATACTCTGGAGAGGTAATTGCATACTTAATCACTTTTTTTATTTAACTCTTTTAGTAGTTTAACTTGCTCTTTTAGTAATTCGTGATTTAGGAAAAATCTATATAGAGCTTCGATGAACAAAACAGATATTAATGAAAATACCGAGTAAGCCAAACCAGTAATTAATTTAAATAGAAAATTAGAATTTACAGAGCCAAAGCCCCATAAAAAAGCAAATAGCACAGATGCCCAAGCTGCACCAAGTAGAATGTTTAATATTGTATTTATATATTTGGGCTTTAAGTGCATATTAAATTGTTGCTTTTGTTGCCATCTCTTCTGCTGGAGATTCATTATGCTCTTCATGCTCATCTATTAAAACTGCTCCTGCAAGATAAACATATGTAAGAATCATAAAGATAAATGTTTGTAAAACTGCCATGAAACTCAGCATTGCAAATGGAACCAAAGGTATAATCCAAGGTGTTAGCATCAACAGAACCCATAAAAACAGGTCATCACCCTTAATGTTACCAAAGAGACGGAAAGATAGAGATATAATTCTTGAAAGGTGCGATACTATCTCGATAATAAACATTAAAGGAGCAAGTGCCATTACTGGTCCTAAAAAGTGTTTAAAGTAATTTATAACACCATTCTTTTTAATACCTTCATAATTGTAGTAAACAAATACAGCAAGAGCCAAAGGAAGAGTTACATTAATATTTGATGTTGGAGACTCAAACCCAGGAATAATACCAATAAGATTTGAGAAAAATACAAATAGTCCAATTGTAGCTACAAGTGGTAGATATTTTCTAGCATACTTTTCACCTACAACATCTTTTCCCATTGATAAAACTCCACCCAAATAGAGTTCCATAACATTTTGCATACCTCTTGGAACAACTGTTAGTTTTTTTGTAGCCAACAATGTAACTAAAACAATAATTGCAGTAACTAAAACCAAGTGTCCAATAACAAGTGTATCTCCGTGACCAAATAGTGAACCAATAAAGGTAAATATGGTTTCTTCCATAATCTCTCCTATATAAAAATTGTTGAGATTATATCAAAAAGTAGCTAAGGAAGCTATTATAAAAAGCTTATAAGTAAATTTAATGCTACTTTTTACAACAAGGATGTTACTATATAGTGCTATCTACTTTCTAAAAATTGGATTTTTATGAATAAAATCTTTTATTCCACCAAATGTTGCACCAACTTTTAACTTAACTCCATAGGTAGTGTGCCAATTATCTTCTTTTCTTTT
>JALSPE010000157.1 GCA_026986085.1 Campylobacteraceae bacterium
CGTATAGAATATCTAAATCGGGGTCTGTGTTTTATAGAGGTGCTTTGTTTATGGGAGTGATGACAGCAGTTAGATATGATGAGAACTTTAAAGCTTTTTATCGGACATTCTCTAAAAATAGGCACGAAAATATATTAATAAGATAGTTAAATAGGTATTTTATTTAATTTTATGTAGTCAAGAACTGTAGTCACGACAAAAAACAGTCGCAAATGCCTATGTAGCAGGGCTTTGCAACTGTTTTTATATAACACACGAAATTTTTGGTAAAAACCATATAAAAGTTCGAATTATTGGGCTTGAATAGAAGTTTTATTGGAGAATGTTTGTTAAAACATATTAAAATTAGTTGCAAAAGTTAAGAAAGTATATTAAACCTAGAATACATAACAAAGTAGAGTATATTTGTGCAGAGTTATTTATTGAATGTTTAAATATCCTAAGTTAATGAATTCTATTTTAATTACTATATCCATTTGGATTTTGGCTCTGCCATCTCCATGAATCTTTACACATTTGTTCTAAATCTTTTTTGGCTTCCCAATTTAAGAGTTTTTTTGCCTTAGTTGGGTTTGCGTAGCATTTTGCTATATCTCCTTCTCGTCTTTTTGCTATTTTATAATTGACTCTTTTTTCTGATGCTTTCTCGAAGGCTTTTACAACATCTAAAACCGAATAGCCTTTTCCTGTTCCTAGATTTATCTCTTCTACTTTATTGATTTTATCTAATATTTTAAGTGCTTTTAAATGTCCATTTGCTAAATCTACTACATGTATATAGTCTCTTACTCCTGTTCCATCGTGAGTATTGTAGTCATCTCCAAAAATACTAAGTCTATCTAATTTTCCTACGGCAACTTGGGTAATGTAGGGCATTAAGTTATTTGGTATATCGTTTGGGTCTTCTCCGATTAAGCCACTCTCATGTGCACCTATTGGATTGAAGTATCTAAGTATAACTATTTTCCACTCATTATCTGAGCTATAAAGGTCTTTTAGTATCTCTTCTATAAAGTATTTACTCTTACCATATGGGTTTGTTAAGCCAACTCCAACTTGAGAATCTTCGCTTATTGGAACTATTTTTGGGTCTCCATAGACAGTAGCAGATGAGCTAAAGATTATCTTTTTACAGTTAAATTGACTCATAACTTCTAGTAGTTTTATTGTTCCGTTTATATTATTATCGTAATATTTTAGAGGCTTTGCTACAGATTCTCCAACTGCTTTAAGCCCTGCAAAATGAATTACTGAATCTATTTTATAACTATTAAAGAGCTTTTTTAAAGAATCTATATCTCGTATATCGCCCTTAATAAATGTTATCTTTTTACCAATAATTTGCTCTACTCTTTTTAGTGCCTCTTTACTTGAGTTATATAGATTATCGTAAACTATAAAATCTATATTATCTTTAGCCAATTCTATTAGCGTGTGTGTTCCTATGTATCCAGCTCCTCCTGTTATTAATACCACTATTTACCCTTTAATTTACTCTTTAGTATCAATTTGCCACTCTCTACCCCTGGTTGGTCATAGGTATCTATTTGTAAAAATACACCAATTATAGATACTAACAGTTCATATTTAAAGATTAACTCTGCAATATTATACTCATCAACTCTATCTATTGTTATGACATCATATGGTATATCATTCTCTTTATCTACTGCCTCTATAGTGGCATCTGCTTGCATATCTATCAATTTAGAGAAGCTAACACCCTCTAGGTAATTTAACTCTTTTATGGGTGTATTTTTAGGAACAATTATCTGCTCTTCAAAGTCTGCTACTTTGATAAATGTTACAGTTTTATCTCTAACCCCTTGCATAATAAGTTGCAAAAATGAGTGTTGATCTACTGGACCTATGAGTCCAATTGGTGTTAATCCCTGCCTTGTGCCATTAATATTAATTTTGCCTAAGCTCTCAGCCCAAAGTTGAACATACCACTTATTAAAGCCTTCTAGCGCTGATGAGTAGCTAAAGAGAATATTTATATTAAAACGGCTCTTATTCTCAACAATAAATCTTGCCTTCTCCATTAAGATATCATAAATCTTCTTTTGATTAAAGAAGCTACTATATATCTTTTTTGCACCATTTAGCATATTGTCTATATCTACTCCCACTGTCGCCAAAGGTAAAAGCCCAACACTGCTAAAGACACTAAATCTGCCACCTACATCTTTTGGTATTTCAAAACAATTCATATTATTACTTTTTCCAAAATGCATTAATGGAGTATCATTTTCACTAATTACCACAAAATTATCTCTATTTAACTCTAAGATTGAAGATAGATATTTAACTATTGCTATAGTCTCGACAGTTGTTCCACTCTTACTAATTGCAATAAATAGAGTATCATTTAAGTTTAAACTATTTAGCTTACCTGTAATATCTATTGGGTCTGTTGTCTCTAAAAAGTGTAGAGGCTTGAGTGGATTTTTTCGTTTTAGAAAGTCATAAATAGCGCTTGTGCCAAGAGAGCTTCCTCCTATTCCAATAACTACAATATTTTTTTTATCCACGCTTTTTGCAAACTCTTTTATTTTAGAGGTGTCAGCAAATGGGAGCTTATAGTAGCCAATTGACTCTACCTCTTTTTTTAATTTATCAAGTATATACTCATTTGAGCGAATTTGATAGAAGCTCTTTTTATAATCCATTAATCTCTCCTGATTTTTTCGTAAAAGAAGTTTGTTGCCTCTACAAAACCATCAACTTGCCCACAATCAAATCTTTTACCTTTAAATTTATATGCTAATACTTTTCCCTCTTTTGCCTGTTGCATAAGTGCATCTGTAATTTGTATTTCGCCACCAATTCCTGGCTTAATATCACTTATGATATCAAATATATCTGGTGTTAATATATATCTTCCTATTATAGATAGATTACTGGGGGCATCTTGTGGGTCTGGTTTTTCTACCATATTTGTAACTTTAATTAAATCATCTCTATTATCTAAATATTTACCATCAATTATACCATATCTATTTGTCATCTCTTTTGGAACTTCCATTATTGCTACAATTGAGCATCTATACCTATTGTAGAGTTCAACCATCTGCTTTAATACTCCATCACCATCATTAAAACATAAATCATCTGGCAAAATTACTGCAAATGGCTCATCTCCTATTAATGGCTTTCCTGTTAAGATTGCATCGCCTAGACCCCTCATAGATTTTTGGCGAATAAAGGTAAAATCGATATTGTCAATAATTCTATTTAAATCTTTAACCAACTCCTCTTTAGATGTTCCTTTGATAGAGTTCTCTATATCACTATGGGTATCAAAGTGGTCTTCTATTGCTTTTTTATGTTTACTTGTAACCATAGCCATAGTTTTACAACCTGCTTCTATTGCCTCTTCTACGCCATATTGAATTAAAGGTTTTGTTAAAATTGGTAACATCTCTTTTGCAACTGCTTTTGTAGCTGGTAAGAATCTTGTTCCATACCCAGCTACTGGAAATAGACATCTTTTAATCACAATTTACCTTTTGCATCTTTTATAATTTTATTAATTGACTCTTCGTAAACTTTTACTAAATTTTTATCTTTAGATTCAAATCTAGTTACAAGCAAAGGTGTTGTATTACTAGCCCTAACAAGCCCCCACCCATCTTTAAAGTTGATACGAACACCATCTACGGTTATAATATCTACAATTTCTGGGAAATTGGCTGGTGGGTTTTGCAGTAACTCTTTAATCTTATCCATAAGTGCAAATTTTTGCTCATCTGTTGTCTCTACTTTCATCTCATCTGTAGAGTAAACTTTTGGCAGAGACTCTATCTCTTTATCTAAATCTACACCACTTTTTACAAGCTCTAACATACGAAGGGTTGCATATATTGCATCATCAAATCCAAAGTATCTATGTTTAAAAAAGATATGTCCACTAACTTCACAAGCTAAATCAGCATTAAGCTCTTTCATCTTTACTTTTAGATTTGAGTGCCCTGTTTTATACATTACAGCTTTTGCGCCTCGTCTCTCTAGTTCATCATACATAACTTGAGAGCACTTGACCTCTCCTATAACAGTTGGGTTCTTAATACCAAGGGCAAAAATCAGCGCCATTTGATCGCCTTTAATGTTATGTTTTTTTGTTAATATAGCAACTCTATCTCCATCTCCATCATATGCAAAACCTAAATCTCCATCTTTAGATAGCTCCTCTTTTAAATCTTTTAAATTCTCTTCAACAGATGGGTCTGGATGGTGGTTTGGAAAGTTGCCATCTGGGTTGCAATATAGCCCCTTATATTTTAACTCTAAGCCATTAAAGATATCTTCTAAGACAACTCCTGCTACGCCATTTCCACAATCTACAATCAACTCTTTTTCCAAACCTTTTAACTCTTTAAACTCATTTAGCATAAAGTCAATATAGCTGCTTTTTACATCTATTTGTGTTGAATTTAAATTATCTTCTATCTCTAAATCCCAACTCTTCTCTATCTCTCTTCCTAGAGCATAGATATCTTCTCCAAAGAATGGCTTTTTATCTATTGTTATCTTAAATCCGTTATACTCAGGAGGGTTGTGAGAGCCTGTAATCATAATAGAGCCATCTATCTTGCCACTTAGAGTGTTATTAAATTGGCTTAAATCTTGATAGTTTGCAAAGTAGTTTACAGGAGTTGCTACCATTCCCATATCGAAAACTTCACAACCACTAGAATTTAATCCAGAGGTGAGCCAATCTTTGAGCTTAGGAGAGTGGGCTCTTGCATCAAACCCTATAGCAACCCTTTTAGAACCACCTATCTTTTTTCCTAAAAAGTAGCCAATTAGCTTAACACTCTTTTTATGTAAATCTTGTTCAAAAATACCTCTAATATCATACTCTCTAAAGATTGTAGATTTATAATCCATAACTTACTCCTTAAATTTTATAAAACTCTCTATACCACTTTACAAACTCTGATATACCACTCTCTAGTGAAGTGTCTGGTTTATAGTTAAAATCATCTATTAAACCACTAACATCAGCATAGGTGCTTACAACATCTCCATCTTGCATTGGCAAAAACTCTTTTTTTGCCTTTTTGCCTAACTTCTCTTCTAAAATTTCAATAAATTTCATTAGAGATGTTGGCTTATTATTACCGATATTGTAGAGCTTATATGGAGCAGATGAGCTACTTATATCTGGCTCTTTAGCATCCCATTTAGGGTTAGAGTGGGCAGGGTTGTCTATTACTTTAATTATACCATCTACAATATCATCAATATAGGTAAAATCTCGGCTCATATTACCATTATTAAATACCTTTATAGCTCGATTGTTTAAAATTGCATCACTAAATAGCATAGGTGCCATATCTGGGCGTCCCCAAGGTCCATAGACTGTAAAAAATCTAAGCCCCGTTGTCTGTATGCCATATAGATGGGCATAGGTGTGAGCCATCATTTCGTTACTCTTTTTAGTAGCTGCATATAGGCTTATTTGATGCTCTGTTTTATCTGTAGTTTTAAAGGGTTGCGACTCATTAAGCCCATATACGCTCGAACTACTTGCAAAGCATAAATTGTTTACATTATAGTTTCTACACCCCTCTAATATATTTAAAAATCCTACAATATTACTATGTATATAGGCATCTGGATTTTCAAGAGAGTATCTAACTCCAGCTTGAGCTGCTAAGTTGCATACAGCGTCAAACCCTTCATCTCTAAAGAGTTTATCAATAGACTCTTTATTGGCTAAATCTATTTTATAGAATCTATGTTTAGGGTAAGTTGTAGAGTTTATTGAATCTCCAAAATTAATATTTTGACTCCCCTCTATCCCCAACTCATTTAATCTACCATGCTTTAAATTGATATCGTAATAGTCATTTATATTATCTAATCCTACTACCTCATCTCCTCGCTCCAAAAGCTTTTTGCTTAAATGAAACCCAATAAATCCAGCACTTCCTGTAACTAATATTTTTCTATTTTTCAAAACTATACCTTTTAAGAGTCGCTATTGAATATATCTCGTGTAAATACCTTTTGCTCTACATCCAAAAGAGACTCTTCTAATCTATTAGCTACAATAACATCGCTTATATTTTTAAATTCATCCAAATCTGTTATTACTCTTGAGCCAAAAAATTGCTCTTCTTCTAAAACTGGTTCATAGACAATAACCTCTATGCCTTTTGCTTTAATTCGTTTCATAATTCCTTGAATTGCACTGCTTCTAAAGTTGTCACTTCCACTCTTCATAACCAGCCTGTAAACTCCAACTATTCTATCTTGAGGGTTCTCTCCTAATCTTTTTATAATCTGGTCTGCTATAAAATCTTTTCTTGTGCTATTTGCATTTACTATTGCCTCTATAATATTGCTTGGAACATTTTTATAGTTTGCTAGTAACTGTTTAGTATCTTTTGGTAAACAGTAGCCTCCATATCCAAAACTCGGATTATTGTAGTGGGTTCCAATTCTTGGATCTAATCCAACACCATCTATTACTTCTTGAGTATTTAATCCGTGTGATAGGCAGTATGAGTCTAATTCGTTAAAGTAGGCAACACGCATAGCTAAATATGTATTTGCAAATAGTTTTATAGCTTCTGCTTCGGTTGAATCTGTAAAAAGGGTAGGAACATCATCTTTAAGAGCTCCCTCTTTTAAAAGGTTTGCAAAAACTTCTGCTCTTTTACTCTTCTCTCCCACTATAATTCTGCTAGGATTTAAGTTGTCATAGAGTGCTTTACCCTCTCTTAAAAACTCTGGCGAAAATATTATATTATTTGTATTAAACTTCTCTCTTAGGCTCTTTGTATAGCCTACTGGAACTGTTGATTTAATTACCATTGTAGCATCAGGATTAATTTGTAGAATATCTTTTACAACTGCCTCTATACTCTTTGTATTAAAGTAGTTTGTCTTTGGGTCATAATCTGTTGGAGTTGCAATTATAATATATTCAGCCCCCTCATAAGCCTCTTTTTTATCTAGTGTAGCTTTGAATGATTTACCTATATATTTAGGTAAAAACTCCTCTATCTCTTTATCCTCTATAGGGCTTTTGCCACTATTTATAAGCTCAACCTTTTGAGGTATAATATCTAGTGCTACTACACTATTGTTTTGAGCCAAAAGAAGACCATTACTTAACCCAACATATCCTGTTCCTGCAACTGCTATTTTCATCTATA
>JALSPE010000158.1 GCA_026986085.1 Campylobacteraceae bacterium
TTTAATACAATAATATGGTATAATAATTATAAAAAAAGGTTAGCTATGTCAAATAAAAAAGAGTTAAACAGTGAACGCCATACCCTATATTCAGAAGTTATAGAAGAGAAGAGAAGGCTTATAGATAAATCAAAAAAACTATATGAAATAACTCCAAAACATACTAATTATCGCATCTTCATAGGAAGATTCTTTGAGCTTAAAAGAGGGCTTCATACCGTATTTAACGAATTAAAAAATGCAAAAGAGTATGATACTTTAGAGTTAATTATCGACTCAAATGGAGGAATTGTGAATGAAGGAATGCAATTTTTTAATATAATGCTAGAGAAATTTCCAGACAGAACAACAGCCTATTTAGATAATCACGGCTATAGTATGGGAGCTTTACTTTTTTGCATGGCAAATAAAAGAGTTATATATCCATACTCTGATATTATGTTTCATAACTATTCAGGTGGAGCAATAGGCAAGGGTGGTGAGATTAAGAGCAAAGTAAAACACACAGATAGATTGCTTAGAAAATTCTTTTATGATATTGTAGTAGAGCAGGGTTTTTTGACAAAATCTGAATTTGAAAAGATGCTTATTGGTCAAGATTACTGGATGGATACAAAGCAGATGTGTAAAAGAGGGATAGCAACGCATGTTGTAGTCAATGGTAAAGAGATAACTGCAAAAGAGTATCTAAAAGAGTTAAAAAAGAGTAAAAAAGACAAAAAGTAATATTTTAATATAATTATAAGTTATATATTGGTATAATTGATAATCTTTATCAAAAGGAGCTACTATGAAGGCTTTAACTATATCAATATGGGCAACTCTTTTTTTAACTTTTGCATATTCAAATATTGATAAAAACAGCACAAAGAAAGAGACAAAAAAAGATATTTCAGCTAGTGTCATAGAGGGAAGGGAGTTATACCTAGAGGCAAAATGTCAAAAATGCCATCTACAAGATGATAAATTTGACCCAAACTCAATAAAGAAAAAAGGTTTACTCTCAAAAATAAAAGATAAAAAAGGTATCCATAAATGGGTAGTAGATTGTGATAGTTTCTTTAATGTTGGTTGGTTTCCTGAAGAAGCAGATAAAGTAACTAATTATTTAAATGAATACCACTATAAATTTAAAAAGTAATCTTATATAACTATTAGATTATTTTATTGAGAGAAAGTATTGTATTTATATAATTGACTTTAATATAGCTTAGCTTGATGAAAGCAAAGTTTATAAATATTTTTCTCTTTTTCTCTTCAATTTACAACTTTTTTGTAGTATAATATTAAATCTATATTAAAATAAAAAAAGGAAATAAAATGTTAAAAAAACTACTTTTAGCAACTACAATTATATTTACGACATCTATGCTTGTTGCAGAGGGTAACTCTACAAAAGAAGCTACTCCAAAAAAAGTTGAAACAAAAGCTTCTAACTCCGATAATTTAGATGCAGCTTATAAACTTTTAGAGCAGATGAATTTAAAGAAAATTTATGATAATGCCGTAGAAGGTGCAACTCAAAGATTAGTTAATGCAAATAAAAATTTTAAACCAATTGAGAGCAAAATAAAAGGTTTCTATCAAAAATATATAGGTTGGGACTCTGTAAAAAAAGATTTAGCTAAGCTTTACTCTAAATATTATACAAAAAGTGAATTAGAAGATATTGCAAACTTTTACAAAACCAAGACAGGTCAAAAAGTTTTAGCTACAATGGGAAAAGTTGCAAGAGAAGGGCAAACAATTACACAAAATAGATTAAGACCACATCTAAAAGAGTTAAAAGCTATCTTAGATAAAGCAAACTTTAAAGATAAAACAAAAAGTAAAAAGAAAGATGAAAAGAAGTAATTTAAACTAAAAATATTAATTCGTGCCTATAGAATGTGAGCCTTTAGGCTTACTAAAATATTGTTACTATTTTACAATCTGCCGACTATATATCTACTCAATATTTCTATTTTAATTAATCTAAAAATTCAAACTTATCCTTATAATTTTTTTGCTATACTCTAAAAAACTATCCTAAATTTTGAGATTTAGGATTAAATTTAAGGCTTTAAATTGGACTACTTTGCTAAAAGAATTATCCCATGTTTAGATGTTGAAAATGGACGCGTTGTTAAGGGTGTAAATTTTGTAGGTTTAAGAGATGCTGGTGATCCTGTTGAGGTTGCTAAAAGATACAATATAGAAGGTGCTGATGAAATAACTTTTTTGGATATTGGAGCAACTCATGAGGGCAGAGCTACAATAGTAGATGTTGTAAAAGAGGTTGCAAAAGAGGTATTTATTCCATTAACAGTTGGTGGAGGAATCAGAGAGTTAGAAGATATCTATAATCTCTTAGAAGTTGGGTGCGATAAGGTTAGTATAAATTCTGCCGCAATTAAAAGACCAGAATTTATAGATGAGAGTGCAAAAAGATTTGGTAGCCAATGTATTGTAGTAGCAATCGATGCAAAAAGAGTAGGGCATAATAAGTGGCACATTTTTACACATGGTGGTAGAAACGATACAGGATTAGATGCAATAGAGTGGGCAAAAGAAGCTTTCAATAGAGGAGCTGGAGAACTGCTTGTTACAAGTATGGATAGTGATGGAACTAAAAATGGATACGATAATGAGCTTAACTCTAAAATATCTAAAGTTGCACCAATTCCTCTAATTGCAAGTGGAGGAGCTGGAACTATGGAACACATAAAAGATGCCTTTACAAAAGGCAAAGCCGATGCTGCTCTAGCTGCCTCTATTTTTCATTTTAAAGAGATTGATATTTTAGATTTAAAAAAATACTTAAAAGATAATAATATAGCAGTAAGGATTTAAATGATAGTTTGTGCAGGAGATATAGAGCAATTTAATTTTGCTACGCCAGTTGGTGTTGGATTGATAAACTCAGCAATCAACTTAACCAGAATTTGTATTATGAATCCACCAGAGTTTATACTCTTTGTAGGAACAGCAGGAAGTTATGGTGAGCATAATATTTTTGATATAAAATATAGTAGAGCTGCAGCAAACATAGAACACTCTTTTTTAAATAAAAGTGGATACACTCCACTAGATAATTTGATTGTTGCTGATGATGTAGCAACTGGTAATGACTCTAAAATACTTAACTCTGTTATTGATAATGTTTCACATGAAACAATTGTAAACTCTTCAAACTATATTACAACTTCAAAAGAGATTTCTGCTAGAGCAAAAAAGGTAGGATTATCTTTAGAGAATATGGAATTCTTCTCAATTGTTTCTGTAGCCCAAGAGTTTAATATCCCAGTTGGAGGAGTATTTATTGTTACCAACTATTGTGATAGCAGTGCTCATGAAGATTTTAAAAAAAACCATAGCGAAGCAATGAAAAAATTAGAAGAGCATCTAAAGAGTAGGGGAGTAGAGTGAAAGAGTTAATACTAAATTATACAAGAGAAGATTTAGAGAGCAAAGTTAAACCAAAGTTTAGAGCTAAACAGATTTACAACTGGATATATCATAAAAGAGTTGATAGCTTTTTAGATATGAAAAACATACCACAAAATTTAAGAGAAGAGTTAAATGAAAAATATACTATCTACTCTAGTCAAATTGTATCAAAACAGATAAGCAAAGATGGCTCAATAAAGTATCTCTTTAAACTGCACGACGGACATACAGTCGAAGCAGTCCTACTATTAATGAAAGATACACAATATAACGAAGATGGCTCCGTTAAACATTTACAAAAATTTACAGTTTGTGTTTCAAGTCAAGTAGGTTGTAAAGTTGGTTGTGCATTTTGTTTGACAGCAAAAGGTGGCTTTATAAGAGATTTAGAAGCAGGTGAGATTGTCGAACAAATTTTACAAATTTACAAAGACAATAACATTGACTCAAACCGTAGAGTTAATATTGTATATATGGGGATGGGAGAACCATTAGATAATTTAGTAAATTTAACAAAAGCGATAAAGGTATTTAGTGAGCAAGATGGCTTAGCTATATCCACACAAAGACAAACAGTTTCAACTTCAGGTCTTAGTTCTAAAATAGAGAAATTAGCAAAATTAGATTTAGGTATAAATTTAGCAATCTCACTACACGCAGTAGATGATGAATTAAGACAAAAACTTATGCCTATAAATAAAGCATACAATATTGCATCTATTATGGAAGCAGTTCGCAATTTTCCAATAAATTTAAGAAAAAAAGTAATGTTTGAATATCTTATAATAAAAGATATTAATGATGATTTAGAGAGTGCAAAAAAGCTAGTAAAGTTACTAAATGGTATTCCATCTAAAGTAAATTTAATATACTTTAACCCTTATGAGGGTAGTCCATTTAAAAGACCAACCCAAGAAGATGTTAAAAAATTTCAAAAATATCTCTTAGATAAAGGGGTAATCTGCACAATTAGAGAGTCAAAAGGTTTAGATATCAGCGCAGCATGTGGGCAGTTAAGAGAACAAAATTTTTAACCCAGATTATGCAATAGGATTGCCAAAATTAGTGATAGTGCTTGTGTTGTGGGTGTTTGCAAAAAATTTGAGCTTAACCCAAAGGTTAGGCGATGATTTTTTGTAAATGCCCACAGCACAATGATTATTACTAGTTTCGTGATTTCTATTGTATAATCTGGGTTTAAAGGAGTAGCACAAATGACAAAATTAGATATAGCACTTTACACCATTATAGCACTAGTTGCTTTTGTAGGAATAGTAGGAATTATAAGAGAGATTAACAAGTAATTCTTATAAGAAAATAGCTACAATGTTTCATGTGAAACATTACTATACCTTTAATTCAAGCTTTGCCTTGCTCTTTAATATATATCTTACACCATTTAATACAAAATCAACCTCATTAGCATGTAGCATTAATCTATCTGCACCACTAAATTTTACTCTATCTTCTATAGATAACCTATCCTCTAAATATGCTTCTGAAATATTAAAATCTACACCATAAAGAGGGTCTCCTAAAATTGGATGTTTCATGTGAAACAAATGAATTCTTATTTGATGAGTCCTCCCTGTTAATGGAGTAACCTCCAATAAAGAAGCATCAATATCTTCTCTATATTGTAATCGTTTAAAGAGCGTTTTTGCCTCTTTCCCATTGCTATTAATCTCTACTTTATGCTTAGAAGTAGAGTAATCATCTCTAATTTTTATAGCCTTATCAACACTAAAACTCTCATCAGTTTTACCTCTTACCCACGCTAGATATCTCTTTTGTATTAGCTTTTTCTCAAACATCCCTTTTAATAAAATTTCACTCTCTCTATCTTTAGAAGCAATAACAATGCCAGAAGTCTCTTGATCAATTCTGTGAACTCCATTAGCTCTCTCTCCTCCAAATCTTCTAATCTCATCCAAAAGAGAGTAGGGGGTTAATACCTTATTTGGATGAACCAAAACTCCACTTGGCTTATCAAATATCATAAACTCTTTAGTGCTAAATATGGGTTTTAAATCTTTAGATTTAGGAATAAATCTCAACACTTTCATATCCCCATCAATAAATTGATTTTTACTATTTATAGTTTTATCATTACAAATTAATCTGCCTTTATCTATAATCTTTTGAGCCTCTCTCATTTCGATACTATATCTATCCATCAAAACTCTAAAAGCCATAGTCGGCTCATTAACTCTAAACTCATCAAAACCAAACGGCATATAAACCCTTTTTTAGTATAATAATATCTAAAAAAGTTAAGGGTTTGTTATGGTAGAGAGATACGCAAGAGAAGAGATGAAAAGTAAATGGAGTATTCAAGCAAAATATCAAGCTTGGCTAGATGTAGAGTTAGCAGTTGTAAAAGCGTGGAACAAGCTTGGGTTAATACCAGATGAAGATGCAAAAAAGATAGTAGAAAATGCTAAATTTAGTGTAGAGAGAATTGATGAAATAGAAGCCATCACAAGACACGATTTAATAGCATTTACAACAAGTGTTGCAGAGAGTCTTGGTGAAGAGAGTAGATGGTTCCACTACGGAATGACAAGTTCAGATACAGTAGATTCAGCTGTTGCACTACAGATGAAAGATTCGCTAGAGTTAATTATAGAAGATGTGAAAATGGTTATGGAGTCAATTAAAAAAAGAGCACAAGAGCACAAGATGACTCTAATGGTAGGCAGGAGCCACGGAATTCACGGAGAGCCAATAACCTTTGGCTTGGTATTAGCAGTCTGGTATGACGAAATGAAACGCCACTTAGAAAACCTAGAGCAAACACTAGAAGTTATTAGTGTTGGGCAAATAAGTGGGGCAATGGGTAACTTTGCACACGCACCACTTGAGCTTGAAGAGTATGCAATGGCAGAGCTAGGTCTTAAACCTGCACCAGTTAGCAACCAAGTAATACAAAGAGACAGATATGCAAGATTAGCTACAGCCCTAGCACTACTAGCTAGTTCAATAGAAAAATTTGCAGTAGAGATAAGACACCTTCAAAGAACAGAAGTTTACGAAGCAGAAGAGTTTTTTGCAAAAGGTCAAAAAGGCAGCTCTGCAATGCCACACAAAAGAAACCCAATCCTAACAGAAAACATAACAGGCTTAGCTAGAATTATAAGAGCATACGCAAACCCAGCAATGGAAAATGTAGCACTTTGGCACCAAAGAGATATTAGCCACAGCTCAACAGAGAGATTTTGGCTACCAGATAGCTTTGTTACTACAGACTTTATGCTTCACCGTTTCAATGGCGTAATTAGCAAACTAACAGTAATGCCAGAGAATATGATGAAAAACCTAAATCTAACAGGAGGTTTAGTATTTAGCCAAAGAGTTTTACTAGAGTTGCCAAAAGCAGGAGTAAGCCGAGAAGATGCATACAAAATAGTTCAAAGAAACGCAATGAAAGTTTGGGAAGAGATACAAAAGGGAAAACCAACTACAAACGAAAAAGGCGAGAGCCTATATCTACAATATCTATTAAGTGATGAAGAGCTAAGAAGTAAATTAAGCCAAGAGCAAATAAGAGAGTGCTTTAATTTCGACTACTACACCAAAAATGTAGATAAGATTTTCGACAGAGTATTTAAAGATTAAGAATCATTATCAAAACTCTTAAAGAGAAGAAAATATTTTCTCTCTTTCAAATCTAAAACAAAAAGTAGAAAGATCTAAGTTTTT
>JALSPE010000159.1 GCA_026986085.1 Campylobacteraceae bacterium
GGATGTGCTACTACTAAAACAGTTAATAATAAGTTAGAGCCAAAAGCAGAAGTTGCTGTTGCAAGTGATAAAGTTGTATATAATAGAATATACAAAGATATCAAAAGCAACAACCTTGATAATGCAGATGATGAATATGTAAAATTAAAGAGCGATTACGAAAACTCTCCATATCTAAAAGATGCAGCTACTATTTTGGCAATTGCTCATATGCAAAACAATGAGCATATTTTGGCAAATTTTTATATTCAAGAAGGGTTGCAAATAGATAGTGGCAGTGAAGCGTTGCAGTATGCTTTGATTAAAAATCAATTTAATTCGGCTTTACTTGTAAATAGTGATAGCTCTTATATCAAAAAGGCTTTAGAGTCATTGCAGTCAAATGTTAATTTAATAAGCGATAGCGAGTATCAAACTTTGGCAAACTCTTATATAACAAGATTGAAACTCGAAGATACTTACAGAAGTTTGCAAACAGGTTCGCTATATAAAAGGCTTGGCAAAAAAGATGCTTCAAATATTTACCAAAACAGAGCATTGCAAAATAATATAGATGTTAAATCTATCTATAAACCATAGTTTAACAAACAATATGATATATTCACAAAAAAGATTTTTAATAGGGGAACTATGCAGTTAAAAGATTATGATAACTTTCCAACTAAACTACCAATAATTGTTGATGATGAACTCTTTTTCTATCCATTTATGATAAGTCCAATTTTTCTAAATTCAGATAGTGATATAGAGGCAATAAATAGGAGTATGGATAATAACTCTCTCATATTTATCACAACAACGCATCCAGGTAAAGAGGAAGAGAGAGACTTTGATAGTATTTACAAAGTTGGTGTTGTTGGCTCTATTATGCGAAAAGTTGATTTAAATGATGGCAGGGTTAAGATACTATTTCAAGGCTTGGCAAAAGCTAAAATTGTTGGCGATGAAGCAATGGATGGTGAAATTTTATATGCATTAATTGACACTATACCAAATAGTTCTGAATACTCTATTAAAGTGGATGCTTTAATTGGGCTTTTAAGAGAAAAAGTTCGAGAACTTTCGACACTAAATAGCAAGATACCATCGGATTTAATTAAAACAATAGATGAATCTACAGAGTCGCATAGGATTGCTGATTTGATATCTTCTATGATAAATTTGCCAAAAGACAAAGCTTATGAACTTTATATCAAAGAAGATATAGAAGAGCGATTACTTGGCATTATAGATGTTGTTGTTTCACAAATAGAAGCACATAAAATTCAAAAAGATATTAGCAACAGAGTTCACTCTAATATAGAAAAGAGTAATAAAGAGTATTTCTTAAAAGAGCAGTTAAAAGAGATTCAAAAAGAGTTAGGTGCAGATGCTCAACGAGATAAAGAGATAGAAGATTACTTTAAGCAACTCGAATCTATCAAAGAGTATTTAAATGAAGATAGTTATCAAGAGATTGAAAAACAGATAGATAGATTTGCAAAAGTTCATCCAGATAGTGCAGATGCTACCATTTTGCAAAACTATATAGATTTGGT
>JALSPE010000160.1 GCA_026986085.1 Campylobacteraceae bacterium
ATTTACAATTTTAAGGATAAAAGATGAAGCTTAAAATTAAAAGAGAGAGTGGCTTTAGAGAGTATGAAGTAAGTGAAGGATTGCTACTTTTAAAAGCTCTTTATGAAATTAAACAAAAGCAAGATAGCACACTTACATTTGATAGTGGATGTAGAAGTATGGTTTGTGGAACTTGTGCTGTAAGAGTTAATGGTAAAGAGGTTTTAGCATGTAGCTATAAAGCAAACGATGAAGATGTGATAGAGCCCTTGAGGTATCATAAAGTTATAAGAGATTTAAAGGTAGATAAATCTCTTGCACAAAGTAAAAACAGAGCTTCAGAAGGATACTTGCATAAATATAATGAGGTAGTGTTAAATCAAAATGATGAGAAGAAGTTATCAATTCAGAGTGATTGTATCTTGTGTGACAGCTGCTTTAGTGCATGTCCAGTAATGGAGGTAAATGAAAACTTTTTAGGACCATTCTCTCTAACTCGCTCATTAAGATACGCTGAAGATAGAAGAGAAGAGGATAAAAAAGAGATAATAGATGCCATACAAAAAAGTGGCATTTGGGATTGCACCCTTTGTGGCGAATGCACTTTAGTTTGTCCAAAGGGTATCGATCCAAAAGGAGATATTGTAATTTTAAGAAATATCAGTGCATCATATGGCTATATGGATCCAAATTTTAACAATATGGGCTTTGATGGTGGCTTTGGATTTGATCCAAATGGAGGATTTTAATGAGTATTGTAAAAGAGTTAGATAGCACCCCCTTCTCTCTATCTCTAAGTGGTGGTGGAGCTTTGGGCTTTGGGCATCTTGGAGTTTTGGAAGATTTAGAAAAATTCAATTTAACCCCTTCTGAGATACTTGGCACTTCAATGGGTGGAATTATTGGAGCACTCTATGCTATTGGATTTAAAGAGGCAAAAATTACAGAAATTGTTGGAGAGTTTGCCTCTGTGACTAAGTGGGCAAAATTTAGTTTTAGTGGAAACTCTCTAATAGATAATAGAAAAATAGAGACTATATTTAACTCTATATTTAAAGATAGATATATAAAAGATACTCAAATCCCACTAAAAATTATAGCAACAGAGTTTGCAACATCTAAAAAGAGAGTTTTTGATGCAAACAGCAATATAAAGATAGTGGATGCACTTCTTGCAACTATGGCAATTCCAGGGATATTTAAAGAGCACAAAATTGAAGATAAAATATTCGTAGATGGTTTTTTATGTGAAAATTTACCCATACTAGAAGCAACAAAACCTACTATCTTGGCAATAGATGTTTTGGGTAAAAACTCTTTTGAAAGAGTCTTGCCTGATAACTTCTTTAAAGCTGCAAATATATTGGAGATGTTTGAAAAATCTATGCGCTCTCTTATATACAATCAAACACAAACTAACTTAAAACTTACAAAAAGTAAAATATTTCTACTAGAACCCGACACAAAAAGCTTTAAAACCTTTAATTTTAATAAATTAATTGAAATAAAAAAGAGTGGATTAAATTTGCTACTTTAGCAATTTT
>JALSPE010000161.1 GCA_026986085.1 Campylobacteraceae bacterium
ACATTCGGTTGTTAAAGATCATTCATAAACACGCTATCTCTCGATATCTCTGTTACCAAACATTGGCTCCATCTGTGTTTGTGGAGCGTATTATAGTCAAATTAATATTATTTGTCAAGAGTTTTTTGAAAGTTTATGAAATTTATGGGGGGAATTTTATTTATAAAGAATTTTACACGATATAATGGATATATAGATGTTACCTATCTATCCTCTTCTAAATAACTTCTAGTTGCCACAATTAAAAATGTAGTAATTGCTGGTCCTAAAATCATTCCCCAAAAACCATAACTACCCATTCCTGCTAAGATAGAGAAGAATATTAACAACTCATCAACATTTGCTGTTGTTTTTAATATTTTATCTTTTATTAATTTTATTATCATTGGTTTAATAAAAGTATCTGCAATTATAGATATTACTATTATAGAGTATAGGGCTATTGTTATTGCCGCGTTTGCATCTATCTTACTCCATGCAAGTAAACTAACAGGTAACCAAACAATTAACCCACCAACAACTGGTATTAACGATGCAAAACCATATACAAAACCTAAAAACAATCCATTAAAACCATAAAAAGATATAAAAATCCCAAAAAGCAAACCTTCAAAAATTGCTGTTACTATTATAGAGTAAAATACTATCTCCATTGTTGAAGAGACCTCATCTACCATTCTAAGGCGAGATGCCTTATTGGATGATATTATGTTTCTTAAAAATTGAGTTACTCTATCTTGATTATATACTATAAATGAATAAAATACTACAACCAAAAAAGAGTCTTTTATAAAACCTATACCTTTTGTTCCAAGTGCTCCTATATAGACTGTTATATCTTGAGCAATTGGTTGAATTTTCTCTATTGTTAAATACTCTTTTGAGTATTTATTTACATATGGAATACCATCTAGTAACTCTTTTGCTTTATCTAATATGGTATTTAAAGAGTTAAAATCTAAATTACTAGCATACTTAATACCAGTTGTTGCAATATATGCAATTGGTGCTAAAATCAAAAATACCATAAGTATAGTCATAACTACTGTAGCTATCTTTTTAGATTTTACATACTTTGTAATTGCTCTTGTAACATTTGTTGTTGCTAATGCTAAAAGTATTGCAACTATAATTGGTAGCAAAAAAGGCTTATAGATAGAATAAGCAGCAAATAACCCTAACGCAAATAAAACTATTGGTAATTGTGTTGCTCTATTCAAAATAGCTCTCCTTCTCTAGGTTGTGGTGTTAATTTAAAGAGTTCATACGCTTTTGGGGTGGCTACTCTTCCTCTTGCAGTTCTTTCTATATACCCATTTGCAAGTAGATATGGTTCTAACACATCCTCTATTGTTCCCTCATCTTCACTCAGTGCTGCTGCAATTGTTGCTAATCCCATTGCTCTTCCTTTTGCACTAATTAATAACTCTAACAATCTAATATCTTGCTCATCAAAACCTACACTGTTTACGCCCAACTGCTCAAGTGCATACTTTGTTGTATCTAATGATATCACACTTTCACTTTTAACATCGGCAAAATCTCTAACTCGTCTCAGTAATCTCAATGCAATTCTAGGAGTTCCTCTACTTCTTTTTGCAATCTCTTTTGCTGATGCATCTTCTATATCTCTATCTAATTTGCTACTAGCTTGTTTTACAATAATGGCTAACTCATCTATGCTGTAAAAATCCATTCTAAAATGCATTCCAAAGCGTTCTCTAAGAGGGTTGCTTAACATTCCAGCCCTAGTTGTTGCCCCAATTAGAGTAAATCTTGGTAAATCTATCTTAACTGCTTGAGCTGCTGGACCTGAGCCAATTATTATATCTAAACGAAAATCCTCCATTGCAGGATATAGTATCTCCTCAACTGCTGGAGAGAGACGATGAATCTCATCTATAAATAGTATATCTCCCTCTTCTATATTTGTTAAAAGTGCTGCTAAATCTCCACTCTTTTCTATCATTGGAGCTGCTGTTGTTTTAATATTGCTACCCATCTGCGTTGCAATAATATTAGATAGAGTTGTCTTTCCAAGCCCAGGAGGTCCAAAAAAGAGAGCATGATCAAGTGCTTCTCCTCTCTTTAAAGAAGCTTCTATAAAAACTTTTAAATTTGATTTTATACGCTCTTGACCTATATACTCATCCCATCTGTTTGGTCGAAGAGTAACCTCTACACTCTCTTCCCCCTCAAAACGCTCTATCTCTACAACTCTCTCCATCTGCTCTCTAACTCGACTTTACTATTAAATTATTTACAACCTCTTTAACGCCATCAACATTTCTTACAATCTGCTCAGCTAAAAGCTTCTCAACATCTGTATCTACAAATCCACTAAGTTGAACTACTCCATTATAACTATTAACATGGATATCCAACCCCTCTAGCCCTTGTTGATTAATTAGAGTTGTTTTAACTTTTGTTATTAAAATTGTATCATTAATATACTCCCCAACACTCGATTTTCCAGTCGTGCTAACACACCCATTTACTATAAATAGTAAAAATACAACCAATAATACTCTCTTCATGCTAACTCCTTTTAATAGCTAAACTCATCTGATGGAAATTTACCATCTTTTACCTCTTGAACATACTCTCCAAGAGCCTCTCTGATAAGCTTGGCCCCTTGCATATACTGCTTTACAAATTTTGGTTTAAACTCTTCGTAAAAACCAAACATATCGCTCCAAACCAAAACCTGTCCATCACATCCAGCACCAGCTCCTATTCCTATTGTAGGTATGATAGAGCTAGATGTAATCTCTGAGGCAACTTCACTTTTAATACCCTCCAACAAAAGAGTAAAAGCACCAGCCTCCTCTAAAATTTTAGCATCTTTTTTTAAAAGCTCTGCATCTTCTTTCGTTTTGCCACGCACAACATATCCACCCTCACTACGAACAAATTGAGGCATCAATCCAATATGCGATATTACTGCAATTCCATTTTTTGTCAAATACTCTACAATCTCTGCCCGATTTGCACCACCCTCTATCTTGATTGCATCAGCATCTGTCTCTTTATATACTCTATTTGCATTTTTAAGGGCATCCTCTTTTGTCGAGTAAGAGCCAAATGGCATATCAAATACAATAAGTGGCGTTCGAGCTCCTTGTGTTACAGCATTTGTATGGTAAATCATCTGCTCCATCGTGCTACTAAGTGTATCACTTTTGCCAAGAAAACTCATATTCAAACTATCACCAACTAAAATCATATCTACTTGAGACTCAAACAAATTAGCAAAAAGAGCATCATAAGCTGTAATCATAACTATCTTCTCTTTATTTTTCATTTTAGCTATACTCTTAACTGTAATCTTTCTTCTATTATCTGAGTGTATACTCATATTTTTCTCCAAAATTAACAATATATTAGTATAATTACATTAAATTGATTAAAAAAAGGTTATATTGTGAAAAAATTAGTCGCATATATTACATCTTCGTATCCAGACAACAACTTTACAATAGATTTAGCACACAAATTAGCTCAAAATGGTGTAGATTTTTTAGAGTTAGGTGTTCCATTTTCAGACCCTGTTGCAGATGGTCCAGTAATTGAAAAAGCAAATTTAAAAGCTCTTCAAGGTGGTTTTAGAATAGATGACCTATTTAAAATAAGTAAAGAGATAGCCCCAGCAATTAATACTTTGTGGATGGGTTACTTTAATCCCTTTTACCATAAAGGCTTAGATAATTTTATAGATGAAGCCAAAAAAAGTGGTGTTAAAGGCTTTATAATTCCAGACTTGCCATATGAAGAGGCATTGCAATATAAAAGTCAAATAGAAAAAGAGAGTATTGCTCTTATAGATTTTGTAGCACCAACTGATTCTAAAGAGAGAATTTTAAAAATAACAAAAGATGCAAAACTTTTTATATATATGGTAGCATATGCAGGAATTACAGGCTCTAGCAAAGGAGAAGATTTATCTAAAATTATTGCAAATGTAAAAGAGACAACCACCACTCCACTATATATAGGTTTTGGTGTAAATGAGCAAAATGCAAAAGAGAAAGCAAAAGGTGTAGATGGTGTAATAGTTGGTTCCGAATTTGTAAAAGTTTTGCTAGATGACTCAATCTCACATACCCAAAAGATAGATAAAATTGCAAAAATTGCAAAAAATATAAAAGAGGAGATAAATAGCTAAATGGAAAATTTTATTCACTGGAATATAGACCCAATAATGTTAAAACTAGGACCTCTTCAGATACACTGGTATGGCTTAATATTTGCCACAGGGTTACTTGGTGGCTTTTATATTACAGAATGGATGGCAAAAAGAGAGGGTAAAGATACAAAAGATTTAGAACCACTATTTTTATATATTGTTATTGGTATGGTAGTAGGGGCTAGATTAGCCCACTGCCTATTTTATGACTTTAACTACTACGCTAAACACCCTTTAGAGATTTTATATATATGGAAAGGTGGATTAGCTAGTCACGGGGGATTTTTAGGTGTAATTTTAGCTCTATATCTATATAGCAAAAAGTATAAAACATTTAGCCTCTCTTGGCTACTATCTCGCGGTTCAATTGTAGCTATGTTTATTGCTACTTTTATTAGAATAGGTAACTTTTTTAACTCTGAACTTGTAGGAAAAAAAAGCGACTTCTCTTTTGCAGTAGTTTTTGACAGAGTAGATAACTTCCCGCGACACGCTGTTGTGCTTTATGAATCATTTAGCTACTTTTTAATATTTTTAATTCTACTTTTTCTATATAAAAAACTCTCTTATCAAAAATTTACAAAAATAGCCTTTGGTTTAGTTTTAATACTTGGTTTTGGGGCAAGAGTATTCTTAGAGCAATTTAAAACTACACAATCAGAATTTGTAAAAGAGTATTCACTACTTTTAAGCATGGGTCAAATACTAAGTTTACCTTTTATTGCTATTGGTATTATTTTGCTAATAAAAGGGCTAAAGAGTGATAAGCTCTCTAGTTAGTGGCATCTCTTTAGGGCTAGGAGCAGCCTTACC
>JALSPE010000162.1 GCA_026986085.1 Campylobacteraceae bacterium
GAGATGGCTGGGCAGCTTTTGAGGTTTGATAGCACATACTTAAATTATCTTGGAGCTTTAGGGGCTTTGACTCTTGCTCTTTTAGCATTTTTGAAATGGGATAAGCTATTTACTTGGCTTAGTGCTACTATGGTTATATTTGAATCTTTGCTTATAGCTTCTCAACTTAATTTAAATCCAGAGGTTTGTAAATTTTGCCTTGGGGTGTATGCATTTCTTTGGTTGATTTTGATAACTGCAAATAGAAAAGTAGCTCTCTATACGACTGCCCCTGCAATTGCTGTATTTGTAGCATTTAGTATATTGGCAATTCCTAAAAACAAATCTATTTTACAAAAAGATGGACTTTATTTGATAGCTTCAAAAACTTGCCCTCATTGCAAAAAAACAAAAGAATTTCTTAATAAAAAAGGTATTAAGTATAAGGTTTTAAAAGCTACTGATATTAATAATTTCTATTTTGCAAAGAGTTTAAATATAACTAAAATTCCAATAGCAATAGATGCTAAGGGTGGAAACTTTAGTATTACAGTTGGAGATAGAGCTATTATTCAAAAATATAGCAAAAGAGAAAATAATACAACTAGTAAAATAGAGGAAAAGCCAGAAGAAGTTGAAAATCAAGGTGCATTTCAGCCAAAAATAAATTTTGGTGGAGATGAGGGTTGCACATACTCGCCTACAGCAGTGCCAGAAGATTGCGAAAGTGATGCGGTTAATAAGTAAAGAGTTTTGGTAACTAAACCCAAAAGGTATAAAAAATATAAGAAGGGTTAATATGAAGATAGTATTGCTAGATAGAGCAACTTTGGGAGATGCAAACCTAGAACCATTAAAAGAGTTAGGAGAGCTAAAGGTATATGATGTAACTACAAAAGAGCAGACAATAGAGCGCTCTAAAGAGGCTGATATTGTAATTACAAATAAAGTAGTTTTTGATAGGGATATTATAGAGGCTCTTCCAAATCTTAAAATGATTGCTATTGCTGCAACTGGTATGAATAATGTTGATTTAGAGTATGCTAAAGAGAGAGGAGTTGTGGTTAAAAATGTATCTGGTTACTCTACAAACTCTGTAGTTCAGCATACATTTATGTTGGCTTTGGCATTAATTGGTAAGTTAAATTATTACAACTCTTATGTTAAAAGTGGGGAGTGGGCTTCATCGCCTATTTTTACCAATTTAGAGCAACCTTTCTTTGAAATCTCTGGTAAAAAGTGGGGTATTATTGGGCTTGGAACTATTGGCAAAGAGGTAGCAAGAGTGGCAAAAGCCTTTGGTGCAGATGTTGTTTACTACTCTACAAGTAAAAATCCACACTCTAAAGAGTATAGGCATATAGAGCTAGATGAGTTGCTTGACAGTTGTGATATAGTGTCTATTCATGCACCTCTAAATAGTAATACAAAAGATTTAATATCAAAAGATGAGTTAGCTCTATTGAAAGATGGGGCTATTCTTGTAAATGTAGGTCGGGGTGGTATAGTAGATGAAGAGGCTTTAGCAGATGAGATTA
>JALSPE010000163.1 GCA_026986085.1 Campylobacteraceae bacterium
GAGTGATGCTCTAATTGAGGAGATGGCAAAAGAGACAGGTTTAACAAATTACACCAAATTATATTCTACAAAAGAGTTTAAAAAGGTTAGAATAAGCTATTTTAGCTCTGAATTTAAGGAGTGGGAAGAGAGGTTTAAGTAGTTTTAGTCTTTGTATATTAGATGCAGGTGAGGTGCTAATGAATTCTTGTTTATTTATCTTATATGTAAGTTTAGGCTATTTGTAAAAAAGTAGTTGCCTAACTTTTTGTTTGTATTAACGACTACAAAGTGCAGTCGTTAATTGTAACAGGTTTATTTTCTACACCAATCAGCTTGGATACTCTCTGTTTGATATTTGAAATTGTAAACCCAAATTTTTCGAATAGTTTATCTGCTGGTGCACTTGCTCCAAAGCTCTCCATTCCTAGCACATCATCAGCATATTTATAATACTCTAAAGCTCTTGCTGCTTCTACTGCTAAGACCTTTGTATCTGGGTTGATTACAGCCTCTTTATACTCTCTATCTTGCTCATCAAAGAGGTCAAAACATGGAACAGAGACTACATTTGCTTTAACTCCCATTTTTTCCAGATAGCATGCTGCTTGAAGTGATGGCATAAGTTCGCTTCCACTTGCCATTATCGTAACTGTAGCACCCTCTCTTTTTTTAACAATATATGCACCTCGACTTACTTCTCCAAAGTCTCTTTTTGGTTTTAGAGTTTTTAATTTTTGGCGGCTAAGAACAAATGCATTAGGGGCATTCATCTCTAGTGCCTTTTTCCACGCTTCTACATTTTCGCTTGCATCAGCTGGACGCCATACATAGAAGTTAGGTAGGGCTCTAAATTGGCTAAGTTGCTCTATTGGTTCATGAGTTGGTCCATCCTCTCCAACGCCAATACTGTCGTGTGTCCATATAAAGTAGTTTTTAATACCTGTTAGAGCAGCAACTCTTGCAGCTGGTTTTAGATAGTCGCTAAATACGAAAAATGTAGCATTAAATGGAATTGTTGTTCCATAGAGTGCCATTGCATTTGTAATTGCAGCCATAGAGTGTTCTCTAATTCCAAAATGGATATTTTTACCTTTTGGGAAATCTCCCATATCTTTAAGCTCTGTTTTATTAGATGGCGCTAAATCGGCACTTCCACCCAAAAAGCTAGGAGTTGCTTTTGCTATTGCATTTAAAATAATACCGTTACTATCTCTTGTTGCCATTTCGCTACTTTCACTGAAATTTGGCCACTCTATTTTAGAAAAGTTGGGGTTTAGCAAAAGCTTTAGTGCCTCCTCTTGTTCTGGAAGAGGTGCTTGTTTAATTAGGTGATTCCACTCTTTTTCTCTCTCTTCTCCTGCTTTTATTGCTACTCTAAAGCTATCTAGTGCCTCTTTATCTATACTAAATGGCTCAGTTGGGTAGCCCTCTTTCTCTTTTGCTGCTTTTATTATATCGGCTCCTAGTGGAGAGCCGTGAGTTTTGGCACTTCCTTCTAACTCCATAGCCCCTTTGCCAATAATAGTATTTG
>JALSPE010000164.1 GCA_026986085.1 Campylobacteraceae bacterium
TCTAGTTTTTATCTTGATCTACAATTTTATTAGCACTAATCCAAGGCATCATTTTTCTAAGTTCAACGCCTGTTTGTTCGATTAGACTTGCTCTTGCATTGTTTCTTTCAGCTTTCATTCTTGGGTATCCTGCTTGTCCTTCTAAGATAAAGTCTTTTGCAAATTTGCCGTTTTGAATCTCTGTTAAGATATCTTTCATAGCCTTTTTAGACTCTTCGTTAATAACTCTTGGTCCACTTACATAATCTCCATACTCTGCTGTATTTGAGATTGAGTATCTCATATCTGCAATTCCACCCTCAAACATTAAATCTACAATTAATTTTAGCTCGTGAAGGCACTCGAAATATGCCATCTCAGGTGCGTAACCTGCTTCTGTTAGTGTTTCGAAACCTGCTTGAACTAGTGAAGTTACACCACCACAAAGAACTGCTTGTTCTCCGAAAAGGTCTGTTTCTGTTTCATCTTTGAAAGTTGTTTCGATAATTGCTGTTCTTCCTCCACCAATTGCAGATGCATAAGAAAGAGCCAACTCTTTTGTTGTGCCACTTGGGTCTTGACCAACTGCAATTAAATCTGGAATACCACCACCTTTTACAAACTCGCTTCTAACGGTGTGACCTGGTGCTTTTGGTGCAATCATTGTTACATTAATATCTGCTCTTGGTGTAATTCTTCCATAGTGAATGTTAAAACCGTGTCCAAAAGCGATTGTAGCACCCTCTTTAAGGTTTGGCTCAATCTCATTTGCATAGATTTCTGCTTGGTTCTCATCTGGTAAAAGAATCATAACTACATCTGCTTTTGCAGTTGCATCTGCTACGCTTAAAACCTCAAAACCTTTAGCTTCTGCTTTTTTCCAAGAGCTACCATCTTTTCTTAAACCTACAACAACTTCTACACCACTATCTCTTAAATTCTCTGCGTGTGCATGTCCTTGGCTTCCAAAACCTATCATTGCTACTGTTTTGCTTTTAATGATATTTAAATCACAATCTTTGTCATAATATACATTTAAGTTTGACATTCTATTCCCTTTAAGTAATTTTTGGCATTATATCAAATTAGACTTTATATGCTATTTAGCTTGTTATCTCTTTTGGGTTTTTTAGGTATAATAAGGCAAAAAAAGAAGATTTATGACACCATATGCAATACAATTAACAAGAGGATATAAACTAAACGATTTAGATGAGAGTGATAAGATTAACCATAAAAATCTACTCGAAATTGGGGCTTTAGAAGAGGTGGATAGTCTCTATCGATTAAAATCTATATATCGTGCTGGAGAGATTTATATATCGAGCGAGGGTAAAGGTTTTTTAGAGTCTCTTTTTAAAGAGCAAAAAGATTTACTAATAGAGGCAAAAGATTTAGGAGATGCAAAACATGGAGATTTTGTTGTAGCAAAAAGGGTAATTGCAAGGCGTGGAAGACCTAGCGCAAAGGTTGTTGCAATTATTAAACACTCTGTTTTAACAACAATTTATATATCTAAAAAAGTAGATGGCACTATTAAGTTTTTTGATATTAGAACAATGCTAGATGCTGATATTAAAGCTAAAGATGACCCAAAAATATATAAAGAGGGAACACTATTTAAAGTTAATGCTTTAACAAATGAGGTAGTAGAGATAATGGGGCATATAGATGACCCAAAAGTTGATGAGAAGATATCTCTAACACTCTTTAACAGATTTGACGAATTTCCAAGCGAGGCAATTGAAGAGGCTAAAAGTGTTCCAAATAGCGTTAAAAGAAGCGAACTTGAGGGTAGAGTGGATTTAAGAGATTTAAGTTTTTGCACAATCGACCCAGTAACAGCAAAAGATTTTGATGATGCAATATATTGGGATATAGAGAAAAGAATACTCTATGTAGCAATTGCTGATGTAAGTAACTATGTTCCATATTTTAGCGATATTGATAAAGAGGCAATAAAAAGGGGGTTTACAACTTATCTGCCACATAAATCTTTTCCGATGTTACCTAGAGAACTTAGCGAAAACATATGTTCTTTAAAACCACAAGTTGATAGATTGGCTTTTGTATCCAAAATTGAGTTAGATGAGAGTTATAAGCCAATAAAAAGCGAGTTTTTTGAAGCTGTTATCCACTCTAAAAGACGCTTTAATTATGATGAGATAGATAGATTTTTAGACAATAGATATGAAAACCCAACAGATATAGAGAAAGAGTTATTTAAGTGGCTTACTCCTTTATTTAAAGCTACAAGAGTTATAAAAAAAGAGAGATTAAAGAGAGGTTACGACTTTAGAAGTGAAGAGATTAAGCTAACTCTTGATAGTGAACATAAGTTAAAAGAGACTCTTATAGAGACAGGGACACCTTCTCACTCTTTGATAGAGGAGTGTATGCTTTTGGCAAACCAAGAGGCTGCAAAGAGATTTAGTGGAGATGGGGATGCAATATTTAGAGTTCATGATGCTCCAAAAGAGGAGAAGATAGCTAAATTAGTAGGAGAGTTAGCCCTAATTGGAATATTTGTAGAGCCAAAAGATGATGTAAAAGAGACAATAGAAGAGATTCAAAAAGAGGCTAAAAAAGTTGGTTTAGAGAGTGAAGTTGATGAGCTTATAATAAAGTCTATGAAACAAGCTAGTTATAGCCCATTTAATATTGGACACTTTGGGCTTGGGTTTGATTACTATAGTCACTTTACATCACCAATTAGAAGATATAGCGATTTGATTTTACATCGTTTAATCAAAGCACAATTAAGAGGCGATAGCGAAGAGATAGAGTATCTTTTGCGAAATATAGAGCCTTTGAGTGCAAGGGTAAGTGAATTGGAGAGAGAAGCTACAAAGTGCGAATGGGACTTTAGAGATAGAAAATTTGCAAGATGGGCAAGAGATAATATTGGAAAAATTTTTAAAGCAGAGATTGTTGAAATTGATATAGAAGATAGCAACAAAGGAGCAAAAGCCAAGCTTTTAGATGGAGCTAGGGGGGCTACTGTAAATTTAAAAAGCTACAACTCAAATCTTTTTGATAAAATAGAGATAGAAATTAGCGAAGCAACAATAGATAAACCAGATATTATGGCTATTGAAAAGGGTAAAATAGAGGAGTAGCAGTTGTATAGAGCCGAATTTGATAAACTTTTGCAAAATGAGTTGCCAAGAGTAGTTTTATTATATGGAGATAATAACTTTTTTTTAGACCATTATAGCCGTATATATAAAGTTAAATTAGAGGCAAAAGAGGATATGCTTGAACACTTTTATGATGAGTATAATTATGAACAAGCAAAGGGGTATCTATCGCAAGGCTCACTATTTGGCGGGGTTAATCTATATATTTTACGCACAGATAAAAAGATTAATAAAAAAGAGCTAGATACTCTAATAGAGAGTTGCAATAAGAACCCAAATAACTACTTTTTATATCTATATGATGGTGCTACTTCAAATGCCAAAAGCTTAGCATCATCTTTTGGTAAAAAAAATGGTGCTATAAATGTTAGATTTTTTGAGCCAAATATAAGGGAGGCAACTGAATTTGCTAATAAAGTTGCAAAAGAGTTGAGTGTAGATATTACACCTTATGCGCTAAATTACTTGCTAAATACTCTTAATTTAAATATCTCATTAATTCAAAAAGAGTTAGAGAAGTTAGCAATTCTTAATAGAACTATTGAGGCTGGAGATATAGACAATTTAGTTTACTCAACAGCACCACTTGCAGTTGAAAAGATGATAATATCTCTATTTAAAAAAGAGGATATAACTGCTACTTTAAATAGAATTATAGAGCTAGGCGAAGATGAATTTTCTATTTTAAGAGCAACTCAAAGGTTTGTTCAGCAACTATTTTTATTTCATGCTTATATTAAATTAAATGGGAGACCAAACTCTAAAGATATTTTAGGATACCAGT
>JALSPE010000165.1 GCA_026986085.1 Campylobacteraceae bacterium
TTTTAGCTTAAATACTAAGTAGTATAAATGACAAAAGTAGCGAATAGAATTTTTTTGCATAGTTTTTTACAGCAACTATTGGCTTCATCTAAAATTCCTTATTTTAATTATTAGACTTCTTACAAAACTCATAAATTGAGAATATTTTTTAGTGCATATCATCTTTCATTGAGTTTTCCAAGAAGTCTATATTAATTATATCTTAGCATAAATTTAATGTCAAGCTATTTTTGTTGTCAATTTGTTATATTTCTCTTTCATAATTTATATTTTAACCCAAACTATGTAATAAGATTACTTTATATTCTTTAATAATTATTACTACTTCAACTAATATCCTGAAATTTCAGAGTATTAGTTGGCATAGTAATCAAGTTAAATTTATTTAAAAATAGATAATTTATAATTATATTTGATATAACTTTTGTTATAATCTCAATACTATTACACGAAGGATTAAAATGAGAAAATCATTTCTGCTATCTACTCTACTATCTTCACTTCTTTTTAGTGGCGAATTTGAATGGGGTAAGGGAACAATTGAAGTTAAAGGTGGATTTTTAGGTTTAACAGGAACTATAAGTGATGATATAGATACATATGCCTTAGTTGAAAATCATAAAAATATTTTTAACACTAATATATTTTATGGATACGATTTAGTATTTTTTGATTCACAAACAATAAAGCAACTTCAAAACAACTATAATAGTGGGGCATCACAAGCAAACAGCCTAATTAATAGTTCTGGAATGGGAAATAACTATATAGAAGTGCCTACTATTGAGCATAGATTAAAAGGTGTAGATGCTGGTGTTACACTAGGTTATGATATTTTACATAAATCAGAAAGTGACTATTTAGGCGTTGGGCTATATTTAGGAATTTCTGCTCCATATATAAAGAGTAAAAAATCAGATTCCAATGCCATATCTAATGCATTGGCTTCTGCTTATAAGGCATCAAAAACAGAGTTTACAACATATAAAGTTGGTGTAGGTATTTATGCACAAAAGAGCTTAACAGATTTAATATCAACTTATGGTAGTGCTATATATGCCTATCAAAAAGCATCAGTGAAAAATAGTTATGCAAAATCTGATTTTAGTGTAAATGGAAACTATTTAGAGTTAAATGCTGGGCTTAAATTTCAACCATTAAAAGAGGATTACGACTTAGGAATTATAACATTTAGCCCAAGACTCTACGCCAAAATTGGCTGGAGATACAGAGAGTGGAATGTCGATAATATTGCAATTAATTTAAGTGGAATTGCTTCTATAAAAACACCAAAAAGTGATATGAAATTCTCTACAAATGTTGCATATATAGGGCTTGGCTACTCTTTTTAGTAGCCAACTAATAACAAGGCGAATAACTTACAAGTTTAGCTCCAGCACTCTGCATATCTGCTAGAGTGGGATATGTATCTTTTTGCCCATCTAACTCGCCACATACTGCTATGTGAGTTTGGGGTGGAATATCTACACTTACTTCATCATCTATATTTGGAGTATTAGAAGCACACCCTAAAAGCAGTAATATTGGCATAACAGTTAATATTTTCAATCTCATTTAAAACTCCTCCTTTATAAATTTGCCCAATATTTTAACAACAATTTATAAAAGATTACCTTACATACTAAAGTATAAAGGCTTTTTAAGAGATATAGAAACAACTATAAATATTGATAAAATTAATATAAATAGATATCTCTTATAATCATCTTTTGTCAAATCTCTATAAAATGGTATAAAAGCAACAGATATTAAAAACAGAGCAATAAATAGGTGCCATACTCTCTCTCCTACTATATAATTTAATGCTACAATTAAAAGTGCCACTAAAAGAGCAAAAACTATTTGAGCAGTAGCTCCATTTGGTGTTGTTATAGGGTCTGTAAGCATAAAAAATATATATACCATAAAAGATATTGAGTATAAAGAGGATTCAAAATGCTCAAAACTCCATGTTGGGTTACTACTACCCATAATTAAATAGTTTAATACAATATACGAAACAATAAAAGATATAGATATTAGATACCTATTTACCCTTATTAATATAGTAGCTCCTAGTGCAATTACAATATACAATATATAGCTCTCTTTTCCAAGCTCACCTATTATTGGCAAAGCTTTTGGGTAAAATATAAATATTGCCAAAATTAATGCAAAATTTGATGGATTAAAAATATGTTTACCATCAATTTTGATATATAATTTTTGTAAAATAGCTAAAGTTATAACAATATATGGGATATACCACCGAAGCCATCCAACCATTAACACAACACCAAGAGCAGTAATAAATGCAGAGTATGGAATATATATATCTTTTTTTAATATAAGCTCCAAAGCCCCACTATAAGCCATAAGGAGAAAAATTGTAAAAAAGTTTGTCTGTAATCTACTATTTAAATAGCCAAGAGAAACAAGCAGTATTAAATTAAATAGTTGCTGAAATTGTATATGTTTAATTAAATTCATTCTAGAATTTTATTAAAATATTGCTAAAAGTTAGATTTTATTGATTTTAAAAAAATTGTGGGTATAATTTGATACTTTTAAGTGGTGACCCCTAGGAGATTCGAACTCCTGTGGCATGGATGAAAACCATGAATCCTAACCGTTAGATGAAGGGGCCACATAATTTTTTTAACTTCTTTTTGAAGTGGTGGAATTATAAGCTAAAATATCTTAAAATTAGCTTAAAATAAATTAAAAAGGTAAGATAATGAGCAAAAAAGCTAGTTTACTAATCTCTGCAACTGTAGGAGTGTTGTTAAGTGGATGTGTTGGTAATATGCCAGAGTATCAAACAAGCGAAGGAACAATGATTGTTTTTAAAACACCAACAATGAGATATGCCGATCAAGGCTTTGTATCTACTGCAAGTAGCGAAACAAAAGTAGAGATATACAGTAGTGGGCAATCGGTAATGAGGTTAAGAATTACTCCATCTCAAGTTTGTGTAACCAATATGGCATGTATGAGCAAAAAAGAGTTTAACCAAAAAGTTTTAGGAAATGCAAACTACCCAGAAACACTTATAGAAAATATCTTTAAGGGTGAACCAATATTTGGGATGGAGGGTATGAATCAGTCAGATCATAGCTTTAGACAACATATACAAAAGAGTGGAATGGATATAAATTATATAAGAACACCTAAAAGAATAGAATTTTCTGATACAATTACAGGCACAAAAATAAAAGTTATAACAACGGAGTAGATATGGGAAAAAAGTATGTAGGTGCACATGTAAGTGCTAGTGGTGGGGTAGAGAATGCTCCACTCAATGCTAAAGCAATAGGAGCAAAAGCATTTGCTCTATTTACAAAAAATCAAAGACAGTGGGTAGCAAAGCCACTAACTATAAAAAGTATAGATGAGTTTAAAATAAATTTAAAAGAGGCAGATATTGCCCCTGAGCATGTATTGCCACACGATAGCTATCTTATCAACCTAGGGCACCCCGAAGAGGATAAACTAGAAAAATCAAGATTGGCTTTTATAGATGAGTTAGAAAGAGCAAAGCAGTTAGGATTAAAACTGCTAAACTTTCATCCAGGTAGCCATCTGCAAAAAATATCTAAAAAAGACCCAGAGTATGAGCAAAAGTTAAAAGATGTAGAGTATGCATGTTTGGATGTAATTGCAGACTCTATGAATTTGGCAATAGAGGCAACTAAAGATAGTGATGTTATATTGGTAATTGAAAATACTGCTGGTCAAGGCACCAATTTGGGTTATAAATTTGAACATCTAGCCTATTTAATAGATAAAGTAGATGATAAGAGCAGAGTTGGAGTTTGTATAGATACATGCCATATGTTTACGGCAGGTTACGATATTAGAACAAGAGAAGCTTACGATAAAACTTGGGATGAATTTGATAAAATAGTTAAATTTAAATACCTAAAAGGTATGCATATTAACGACTCAAAACCACCTCTTGGTTCAAGAGTAGATAGGCACGAATCTCTAGGAAAAGGTGAAATTGGATTAGATGCATTTAAATTTATAATGAATGATGAAAGAATGGATAATATTCCACTTATTTTAGAGACAATAGATGAAACTATCTGGAAAGATGAGATAGAGCTACTATACAGCTTTAATCCAGATAGTCGCCCTTAAAGAGCCTATAGGCTCTTATACGCTAAAATTGTCAATATCTACTAAATTTATTAAAATATCTCTATTTAAAACCTTCTCGATTTTTCCTATATTTTTCTTAAAATAATCTATATACTCTTTTTTAGCAACCAACAATCCAGCTCCACTATCATAAGCATCTGCCAATACTCTACCAGCCTTCAGCAAAGCTAACTTTTCATTAGACTCCTCCAAAGCCTTGCCACAACTCTTATGACTATGGTCAAATTTAACCTCTTTATAGCCTTTTTCTATTACCTCTTGTGGAAGCTGATATATCTCTTTGCAATCTCTTTTACCATAATAAAATGCAACACCAATTACATCTTCACTACTTAAATCTCTATCTTTATATACCCTTACACCAAAATCACTAACTCTGTTTATATCTTCTGGTGCAGGTGCTAACTCTTTTAGCATATTAATTGTTCCACTATAATCTTGAGGTATCAACATATTCTCTTCATACTCAGCATCCCACAAACCATTATCACAAGTAATTGCTCTTAAAATCTCTTCTCTATGTGGATTTTTATTATAAATTAAGTGCGCTGCCAATATAAGTATGGCATCTCCAATATAGTGTTTATTATACTCAAATGTGGCAGAGGCATAGTGTTGTCCATAAAATTTATTATAGTAATCTCTATCCTCTTGTGTGCAGTATGGCTCTAATATCTTATAACTCTCTTCAAAATCATCATCATTAATTATTAGATGCTCTGTAGCTCTATATTTAGTTGTAGGCTCTATTGTTAGCTCACTTCCAAGCTTAGCCACAACATCTTTTATCTTAATTTTACCATCTGTAACAAGAGAGTTTACTCTAAAATATAAATTCTCATCTGGATAGTTAAAAAATCTATTTTTCTCTTTTATTAAAGGCAAAAGCTCCTCTAGTGAGTCATCTTCGTCAATCTCTATTTTAAAATTTTTATAATATGGTAGATAATCTGTTTTTGCATTAAAGAAAAAGGCTCTAATTTGTAATTTCATTAATTTCTCCAAAAATTTAGTTACAACCTGAGTTCGACGGAGTATCATGGCCACAGAAGCCAAAGAATACATAAGATTTTTTAAATCAAATTCGTAGGACTACCCATAGGTAATTCAAGAATTTTATTTAAGAAAGGTTGTGTATTATTTGGCTTCCCTTCGGGCTTTACAAGGTTTCCCTTATGCGTCATTAAATTTTTTTGAATTACCTACGGGTAGTCCTGCAAAAATTTAATTTAGCCTAAGAGAAACCTTGTAAAGCTGTGGCTATGATAATCCGTCGAACTCAGGTTTACAATATTTTACACTTTTATTTACTTAATACGCCTAAAATAGTGAATATCTATGTAAAATATTATCTCTATAAGTAACCTAATGTAATATAGACAACGATAATATATCTAATTAATTTAGATAGTGTTACAAATAGTAAAAATAGCTTAAAATTATAATTTAAAATACCTGCAATAAAAGTAAGTGGGTCTCCAATAATAGGTAAAGAAGATAGAAGCAAAGAGTAAGCACCAAACTTTTTAAATTTTATTTTTGCACTATTTATAGAGCTACTCTTAATATAACCCTTTTTTAATAGATACTCCTCCCCCTTTAAACCCATATAATAATTTAAAACACTACCCAATACATTACCAATAGTTGCAACTATTACTACTAAATATGGTGAATATCCATTTAAAATATTATATGATAATAGTGCTTCGCTTCCTAATGGAAGTAGTGAACCACTTAAAAAAGCTACTACAAATAGAGTTATATAATTCATAAGAAATTATACATTTTTAAACTTTATATTAAAAACCTCTTGACAATTTAAGGAAAAACTACTATAATTGCAACTCAATTTAACGGAGTGTAGCGCAGTCTGGTAGCGCACCTGGTTTGGGACCAGGGGGTCGAAGGTTCGAGTCCTTTCACTCCGACCACTTTGATATTTAACATTTAATATAATAACTTTAGTTGATGGTAGGCGTAGTTCAGTTGGTAGAGCGCCAGTTTGTGGCACTGGTTGTCGCGGGTTCGAGTCCCGTCGCCTACCCCATAATTAGTTGGTGTAACGAAGGATTAACCTAGCTCAAAGCGCCAGTGGCTCAACTGGATAGAGCATCAGACTTCGGATCTGAGGGTTAGGGGTTCAAGTCCTCTCTGGCGTACCATCAGCAACCAAATTATAAAGTTATTAAAAATGCACTCGTAGCTCAGCTGGATAGAGCACCCGCCTTCTAAGCGGGCGGTCTCAGGTTCGAATCCTGACGGGTGTACCACCTTAAGTTAAAGTTAAAAAATTTTAACCCACATGCGGATGTGGTGGAACTGGCAGACACGCTAGACTTAGGATCTAGTGCCGCAAGGCGTGGAGGTTCGACTCCTCTCATCCGCACCACTTACTCAATTATCATTTACAATATTAAACTATTAAATCATCTTTTAAAGAACTTAAATGTATAATAATTAAAAATTCAAGGT
>JALSPE010000166.1 GCA_026986085.1 Campylobacteraceae bacterium
CTTGGATCAATTGTATCAAGTAGGGTTTTGGCATATTTTAGTAAAGAGGCTATCTCTTTTACTCTTGCGTAAACTCTTGTAGTGATTGAATCTTTATATCTTTTTCTAAGGCTCATAATTGCTTTATCTTTTTTAATTACTGCTCTTGCTAATGGACCACTCTCGTAAAATTTACATCTATAAGTTACAGCTTTAGATATTGACTCCTCTTGAATATGCTCTCTTAGGTAAATTGTATCAACTTTAGAGTATTTAGTAGCTATAGATTTACCACTTATAAAGCCACAACTCTCGCCAAAAGTTATAAATCTATCTTTGCTTTTACCTATATTACTTAAACTGTTTGCACTTAAATCTCTTAAAAATTTACCTAAATCACCCTCAATTTTGGCAAAATCTTTTGCACTGTTAATATCTAAAAACTCTTCAATATCAATTCCAACTAAAACATTTTGAATAAATCTGCCCACTTCATCTAAAAGAGTTTTAGCTTGAAGTATCTCTATGAATGTAGGGTCGCAAGTAACTCCACCTACTACACAGTAGCTCGAGTGTGGCCACTGCCCAGAAAAGAGTGCACTTGCCTTTGTAATATTTTGTGTTACAAATAGTGCTTTTAGTGTATCGCTTTTTATATTTGGAGTATTTGTTAGATTATTTAGAGATGGTATTAAATTTAGATAAAACCACTTTATGTGATTTTGAATAATTTCACAAGATAGAGTAAAATTACGAAGAATTTTAGCCTTGTTGGTTAGCTCTATATCTACTCCAGCTCTTCTATAACCATCTTCTAATGCCTTAACAGTAGCTTGAAGATGTGCGTGGTTACATATTCCACAAACTCTAGGGGTAATAACCAAAGCATCTCTTGGCTCTTTTCCAATTAATATATTTTCAACACCTCTAAAGTTATCAAAAATTATTTTTGCACTGCTAATTACGCCTTTATTAAATTCTAAATCTAAAGTAGCTTCACCCTCAATTTTTTCTATAACTTTTTTAATTATCAAACATTAATCCTCATAATCTATTAATCTCTTCTCTAATCTCTCTATCTTAAATCCTTTTGCAACTCCTGTCATTGTTAAATAAGCTCTTTTTGGCACTCCTAATGGAACATTTTTAGGTATAGACATATTTGTTTTTGTTTTAAATAGAGAATTTTTAGGAAATGTAGGCTCTGTGCATCCAAAACAGGGTGTTCCAACTCTTGTTTTTGAGCTAACTTCATTCCAAGCTATCTTGTTGCAACTTCCTCTTGTATATGGAGCTTGGCATCCAAGTTCATAGAATAGACACCCCTCTTTAGTGCCAAAACCTTTGGTATCTACCTTCCACTCAAAATACTCATTTCTAACGCATCCTTGATGAACAGTAGAGGCAAATAGCTCTTTTGGGCGCAACATATCATCTAAGAGTATTTTTTTGCCATTTGCAATCATATCAAGTGCAAAACCAATCCATTTTGGATGAATTGGACAACCAGGAATTGAAATAAGCTTATCTTTATAGGTATTAAAATTTTCTTTTTTTAATTCACTATTAAATACAAACCCACTAATATTATCTGCTTCTTGAAAAATTCCACCAAATGTAGCGCAAGTTCCAGCAGTAATTATCCACTTTGCTCTATTTGAGTAAGCTTTTGCAATAGTGTAAACCTCTTTGTCAAATTTAGTAAATCCAACTCTCTTAAATGCACCCTCTAATATAAGTATATCGCACTCTAGCTCTTTGGTGTAAAGCTCTTCAATAGTGTTTACACTATTAAGAAGTGGATGGTATATAAGTTGGTAGTTTTCTAAAATATTAAAGAGTTCGGGATGGTTTAAAAAGGAGTGTGCATTCCCATTACAAGTTATACTTTGAAGCCAAATTAATTTTAATTTTGGCTTTTTCATATTAAGCCTTTAGAGCATTATAGATATTTACAGATATATCCTCGATATAAAAGTCTATCTCTTGTGGCAATATATCTTCGCCTTTTAAAAAAACCATACCACCAAGATAACCCATAAATAGACCAAATGCACTAAAAAAATCTTGGTCTCTGAGTTCGCCACTCTCTACTGCACTCTCAAAAAATATCATAATTTCTGTAACAAAACCAGATACACAAGCCATACCTGAGCATCCATCTTTAAAGACTTCACGATTTGATAGATATACTCTTAAAAAATACTCTATCATTTGTGGTTTATCTTGTGCAATTTTAAAATAGACTTCTACTATTTTTTTAATCTTCTCTTTTGCACTAATATCTTGTATATTTATATCTTTAATTTTAGAACCTAAATAGTTTGAAGTATAAATAATTGCATCTTGAGCAAGTATCTCTTTTGATTTAAAGTAGTTATATAAATTACCTACACTCATATTTAAAGCTTTTGCAATATCTGGAATTGTAGTTTTATGAAAACCATATTTAGAGAATAGCTCTAAAGATATGTTTATTATGGACTCTCTTTTCTTCTCTTTTTTCGACAAGCAAAATTCCTTAAAGGTAATATTGATATTATATTAACATAATATATATAATAAAAAGGATTAATATGAAATACAAGCAATTAAACGAAGAAGAGAGAAGAGTAATTTTAGATAAAGGGACAGAGTTTGCATTTAGTGGTAAATATTGGGATTTTAAAGAGGATGGAACCTATATTTGCAAACAGTGTAGAACTCCACTATTTAGCTCAGATGCAAAGTTTGATTCAGGCACAGGTTGGCCAAGCTTTGATGATGCAATAGATGGTGCTGTAAAAGAGATTTTAGATAGTGATGGCAGAAGAGTTGAGATAGTTTGTGCAAATTGTGGTGGACACTTAGGGCATGTATTTAAGGGAGAGGGGTTTACCAAAAAGAGTGTTAGGCATTGTGTAAACTCTATTTCGTTAGATTTTATACCTAAAAAGTGATTACACTAATAGTTTACATTAATAGAATAGAATTGGCAAATTATACGAAGGAATTTGATGAAGATATTTATTTTAACTACTCTTATATTTACAACCATTTATGCAAAGAAGCAGACAATATATTTAGCCGCTGGGTGTTTTTGGGGTGTAGAGAAGCACTTTGAGGGGCTAAATGGTGTTATTGATGTTGAGTCAGGCTATGCAAACGGAGAGTATAAAAATCCAAATTATGACAAAGTTTTGGCACACAGATTAAATAAAAGTGTAAAGAACTTTACAGAGAGTGTCAAGGTAGTTTACGATGACAACAAAATATCTACTAATAGAATTTTAAGAGAGTTCTGGGAGCTTCATGACCCAACACAAGGTAATAGACAAGGTAATGATATTGGGAATAACTACAGAAGTGGAATATTTTATACAACAAAGAGACAAAAAGAGTTGGCAATTAAGAGTAAAGAGGTTTATCAACAACTATTGACAAAAGCTGGGTATGGTAAAATAAAAACAGAAATAGAGCCAATAAAGAGCTTTTATAAAGCAGAAAATTACCATCAAGATTATTTAAAGAAACACCCTAAAGGATACTGCCCAAACCATGCTACTGGTGTAAAGTTTAAATCAATACAAATTAAGACGATTAAACCACTTGGAGGAAAAGAGATTATAGTCATAGATGCCCCTAATTGCCCTTTTTGTAAAGCATTTAAAAAAGATATAGTTAATCAATATAGAGGAACAATACCACTTAGAGTGTCAAATTTTAGTAAACTTAAAGGCTTTAAACTTAATGGAAAAATAGAAGGGACTCCAACTATATTATTTATAAAAGATGGAAAAGAGATTAGTAGATATGTTGGATATCTTAACCCAAAAGAGTTCTACAAAGCTCTAGGTAAATTTAAATTAGCAAAAAATTCACTCTCTTATAAAATTGCATTTAATAAAGGAACAGAGAGTAGATTTTGTAAAAAATATGATAAATTTAAGCATGTAAAGAATGGAGTATTTATAGATTTGATATCAGGAGAGCCAATCTTTGACACTAAAGATAGATTTAACTCTAAATCTGGATGGTTAAGCTTTTACAAAGCCCTACCTGGTAGTGTGGAGTTTAAAGAGGATAATAGCTATGGGATGCATAGAGTAGAGGTTATAGCAAAAAAAAGTGGTATCCATTTAGGGCATATTTTTGATAGAAGTGATGGTAAAAAAAGATTTTGTATAAATGCTAATGTATTAGAGTTTGTGCCAAGAGATAAAATAGTAGATAGATAAGTAATAGAGTTATTTAAAACTCAATGAAAGAGCATATTAGATTTATTTAAAACAATACGGACACACGAATTAATTCGCGTCCATTTAGGCTTATTGCTAGAGTTTAAACTTTTTTGCCTCGAATAAATTAGATTAGTTCAGAGTGATTTTAATTGATTTAGCGTAAATATGGAACAACTAAACTTTTATGTTTTGCGATATACCTTAAGATTGTATATTGAATTTTGTCAGTATGTATCGTAATGGCGCTGTTTTATTTAAAATATAAGTTAAAATTAAAGTGAGATAGGTTAGATAATAAGTATAGGAGTAAAACTCCTATAAATCCCTAGAAAATGTAAAAAAGTTGTAACTATAAATTAGTTACAAGATGGTTGATATGTTTGATATCTCATATAGGTTGCTGGAGCTGTTTGAACTCTTACTTTGTAAGTTTTGTATTTAGCTGGTGCAACTTGAACCGTATGAACTCTTGGTGCACAAGAAGCTGAAGTCGCTGAAGTTCTTGTACAAGCTGTTACACTCAATAATCCTACTAGCAATCCTGCTGATATCACTACTCTTTTTAATTCCATAATAGATCCTTGTTTTGTTTTTTATTATGAGCAAAACTCATACAGAAATTATACACTATTTTTCTTAAAAGATACCATAATATGGCATTATTGAATATTTTTAAATTAATATAGGTAGTAATTGCCAATTAATCTATTCTAAAATTAAAAATATTTGTATAATAAAGATAAATATTAGTATATGCTAACTTTTTATATTAAACTCCAATTTATAGTGCAAAAATTAGCAACAGTTATTGCTAAATAATCAAGGCTTTTAATTCTAATTAATTTGGCTCTTTCAAAATTTAAAATTGTGTTTATTACTGCATCAACTAATCTAAATCTTTTATTATATCACACTCCCAGCCATCATAAGTAGCACCATATTTAGATAGAAGTTCAATTAAATATAGTGTGATGTTATCAATTTCATAATAGTATGGCTTGTCAATTCTTGTAAAGCTAAAGCCGATATATCCCTCTTCGTGAGTTATCTCTTCTACATAATCAAAACCCTCTTTAGAGAGCTTTTCAATAAGTTCATCTCTTCTGTTGATATCTTCTATAAAGTAACATTTGTGTATTAAAAATCTTGGTCTGTTAATATTGTCATTTTGCAACTCTAGTGCTTCACAAGCCTTATGATTTTGAATAATTTGCCACTCAATTGTTGTTGGGTATAGCAGATTTTTATAAAAGTTCCACTCATCATCATCTCTAAATCCAGTTGTAATTTCATAATCTGTAAAATCTTTTAATGCAAAATTTAAGAAATCTTGCCAATTATATGTAAATTGAAGATAGTAGATAAATGTTACATACCCATTACTTATAACTCTACCTACATATTTACCTATTCTAAATTTAATCAATGAGGCTTCTAGCTTATCTTCAAGATAGTTAATTTTAGCCTTCTCATCTCCAGATAAGAGCCCCTTTTCATTTGCTTCTTTTAATTTTACTTTAATAAAAGCAACTTGTGTATAGATATATTTAAACTTCTCTATATCCATAGAGATACCAGCATTAAATAAAACAGAGGATGGATATCCATCTATATTTTTCATATATATTTCCCAATACTCTTGCACTACTCCATCTCCAAACTCATTAAATACATCTCTTCACCATCTAGCACCTTAACATTTAAACTTTCACAATATGGGCAGTAGTAGGCAATCTCTTTTGGCTCAAAAACCTTAGCACAATCTAAACACTCCAATTTTAACGAAACTACATCCATAACAAATTCTGCCCCATCACAGAGTGTCCCCTCTTTAAATGTATTAAATGCAATCTCTAAGAGGTGGGGCTCTACTCCACTTAATTTTCCTATTTTTGTAATAATTTTTGTAACTTTTTGCGCCTTGTTCTCTTTTGCTATATCTTCACACTGATTCAAAAGAGCTTGAACAATACTATACTCATGCATATTGAATACCTATTCATTTTTAACTATTTTACTAAAGTTTTACTTGTAGTTTGATTGAATTGATTTTATTTACACAGATAATAGATTAAGACTGCATATATTTGGTTTAATATAACCATTAATTGTAAACTAAATGATGTAACTATTCAAATATACCAAAAGATAAAAAAACAAATATTAGACTAAAGTTATAGCTTTCTACACATCTTCAATTTACATATTACAATTTATTGGAATATTATTGGATGTAAGCCTTTAGGCTTACCTAAAATTAGGTAAAATTAAATCTTAATATATTTATCTTGTAAATGTAGATAAACTTTTAGATGAGATTAAAGTCTCATATCCAATTTACTAT
>JALSPE010000167.1 GCA_026986085.1 Campylobacteraceae bacterium
CCTCTAAATAGTAATACAAAAGATTTAATATCAAAAGATGAGTTAGCTCTATTGAAAGATGGGGCTATTCTTGTAAATGTAGGTCGGGGTGGTATAGTAGATGAAGAGGCTTTAGCAGATGAGATTAAAAATGAAAGGATTTATGCTGGGCTTGATGTAGTATCTAAAGAGCCAATCTCAAAAGAGAGTCCTCTAAATTCTATCTTAGATAGTGATAATTTTATATTAACTCCACATGTTGCATGGGGGAGTGTGGAGGCAAGAGAAAAATTGATTGAAGGGGTTGTAGAAAATATTAAAAAGCTCTAATGCGTATCTTTTATACAAAAATATAGATTGATAGTTGTTTATTTTGCATATCAAGAGCTATAATAATTTTTGTATCAAATATAGATAACAATAATTTAAGTGTAAAAGTTAAATTATTATGCTAAGTAATAAAAGAAATTTCAAATAATACACACACGCGAATTCATTCGCGTCTATTTGAAATAAAAAGTTAATTTTGCTCTATTGCCTCGAATAAATTCGAGGATCCAAAAAGAAGAGTAATACATTTTACTTTAAAAGCTCTAGTTTACTAGCAGTATAAAATAATAATTATTTAGGTGTGGAAGTTAAGCTAAACATAATTAGTATGCCAATATGTTAAATTTATATTGGCAAAGTGTTTATAAAATTACTTTTTATTTGGCATTTCGGCTACTATAACGCCTCTTAAATCACCCTCTTTAAAACCTATTGCTTTGTCGTTAGGGTATCTTTCGTTTATAATTTTTTTAACTTCTGGATTCATTTTAGATGTGTCTCCGTGGCATTTAACACAAGCTTTTTCTACTAAAAGTGGAACATAAACTCTTGTTTTGCCATCTTCTAATTTAACTACTGTTGGTTTTTTAACAAATGTTTTACTATCCATCTCTTTTTGTAAATTTTCTAAAACTTTTTTATCTGTTTCGTCAGGCTTATTTGCATCGCTTCTTACCTTTAGTGATGTTCTATAAACTCTAACACCTTTTGGGTATTTTTTTGATACTTCTTGAGCTATTGTAGTTGCCTTTTGGCTACAAAATTTTGCAGCTGCTACACCACTTTTATCTGCTTTCATATGCTTTTTCATATTCATTTTAAGCTCTTTGCCCATCATTTTAATATAGCCAACACCCTCTTTTACAATTGGTGGCATCTCTTTTTTTGGCTCTTTATTTACTGCATATATTGCTGTTACTGCTAATAGTGAAATTACTGTTATTTTTTTCATTTTTATCCTTTTTTTAAATTAATTGGAGATTATACCAACTATAACTTAAAATTATTATATATGAAAATAGTGTAGTAGTGTGTAATAATATATGCTATAATTATAAAAAAGAGAGTTTACAATGAGACTGCTTTTATTAGAAGATGATCCAATTTTACAAGAGATAATAGAGGAGTATCTGCTAGATTTAAACTATAATGTTGATTGTTTTTATAGTGGAGATAGTGCTTTAGATGCAGCTATGAACAGTAGTTATGATATGCTTATTTTAGATATTAATGTTCCAGAAATAGATGGTTTAGAGATACTAGAGTATTTAAGAGAGATAAAAAATCGAACGCCTGTGATATTTATTACATCTTTAAAAGATTATAAGTATCTACAAAGAGCTTTTGAGTTAGGGGCGCAAGATTATCTAAAAAAACCATTTGAACTTGAAGAGCTAAAGATAAGAATAGAACACCATTTAAATAGAATTAATAAAAGTAGTTATAACTTAAATGGAGTAACTTTTTACCCAAATAGAAGAGTTTTAGAGTTTAGTGACGGCACAGAATATATGCTAAAAAACAGAGATTCGCAAATATTGCACTATCTTTTAAAACGAGAAGGCGCTGTTGTTAGTGTTGATGAGATTATAGAAAATTTATGGAGTAATAATGCAGAGCCTACAAATGCTACAATAAGAACATATATTAAAAATTTAAGAAGAGTATTAGGAGATGATTTAATAAAAAATATAAAGGGACAAGGGTATAAAATTGAGCTTGACTAACTATGAAAAGCGTTCTTTATTTCGCTTTTTAACTCTCTATTTGGGTTCAGTATTTATTTTACTTTCTATAATTGGTTGGCTCTTTTTTAATAAAAATGTATCTATGCTAAAAAGTTCTATAAAGTTTGAAATGCTTTATGAGGTTCAAAATATACAATCGCAAATTATACATAAGTTTATAAATGGAGAGATTGACCCAAATATAATAAAGACTCTTAAAAGTATAAAATCAAATCGTTTTAAAGTGGGTTTTTTTGGTCCTAATGGTGCTGTAATATATAGTCAATTTGGTAAAAATCCTGGCTTTAGCGAAAGTTTTTATTTAGGAGATGATGCCTGTTATAGCAAGATAGAGGGTCCATTTAAAACATTGGGCATAAAGTATATAGTTTTAAAAGAGGATATATTAAAAAAAGAGATAGAGGAGCTTAAATTAAAAATTATTGGTTATTTGCTTCTATCTTTTATATTTATGGCAACTATGGGTTACTTTTTATCAAAACTATTTTTAAAACCAATTCGAGAGAAGATAGAGTCTTTAAATAGATTTATAGAGGAGACAACTCATGAGCTAAACACCCCAATTAGTGCTATATTAATGACAATAAGTCAATTAAAAGGTGTTGAGCCACAAAAATTAAATAGATTAAAAGCTAGTGCCAAACGCCTTAGCACAATGTATAGCTCACTCTCTTATGCACTAGAGGCAAAAGACAAAAATAGTAAAAAAGAGAAGCTCAACCTTGAAGAGATTGTAAGAGATAGAGTTGAATTTGCTAAATTGATAGCAACTACAAAAAAGATAGAGATTAATTTAGATTTAGAGCCATGCACTATAGTAATGGATAGAGAGAGTATAGATAGAGTTATAGATAATCTATTATCCAACGCTATAAAGTATAGTATGCCAGATAGCAAAATAGAAATATCTCTTAAAAATTGTATACTAAAAGTTCAAGATTATGGTATAGGTGTTGAAGAGAGTGAGCAAAAAGAGATATTTAAACGATACTATCGAGCAAATAAAGAGCAAGGAGGCTTTGGTATAGGACTTAACTTAGTAAAGAAGATAGTCGATAATTATGGGATTAAATTAGAGTTAAACTCAGCAAAAGGGGAGGGAAGCACTTTTATTTTAGATTTTAGAAACAGGTAGAGTATTTTTTTTTAAAACCAGAAGCCATATATTATTATATATAGATATAATATATCCAATAAATGGAATAAAGGCTAGATGGTGAAAAAGAGAGTAGTTATTGTAACTTCAACTGTTATATTAATATTAGTAGCAATTTATTATATATTTAAAGATGATAATAGAGCTATTTGGATAGAAGGAAGTGTAGATAGTAATTTAAGTAATTTATTTTTTTACTCTACATATATATCTAGTAGTGATAGTTTTTTATGTAGTTCATACTCTATGTTTGTGGGTAGAGAACGAAATATAAAAATTTTTAAATATAAACCAAAAAGAGATGATAATTTATATAGCATAAATATACCTATAGATGCAATCTCTTTCTCTCCTATATGCAACTATAAATTAAAAAAAATATCTATATCTATAAATTTAGGTGGAGATGTAGGGAAAACAGGCTTTGCTCTATTCGAAGAGGAACATCCAAATATATATAATCCAACTTTTCACTATAATCCTATTGGAGAGAGTATAAATATAGAGTGTATTGGTAAAAGAAAATATGCATATGTATGTAGAGAAGCTCCATTTGTAAACAGAGTTTTTGTTTCAAAAGGGTTATCTGAAGTTAATTTAACCAAAAAGTATAAAGTCAATATAAAACTTATAACTACAAATGATATTCTAAAACAGAAAAAAGATGTAAAACAAGAGAAGTTTGAAGATATTAAAATAGCAAAAGATTCTCTAACAATGCGGAAAAAATTAAAACTTCTACAAAGATTGACAATTGGTAAATATATAAAAAGATATAAAAGAGTTCCAACAAAAAATGAATCCAAAGAGTTACTAAATCTTCGTAAATATAGTTCGTATTTAACAGATAACGATATAGCAAAATTAAAAAAATATATTAAGTTTAAAGATGGATATCCATTAGATGACTGGGAAGAACCTGTTAGATATAAGATTGTAAATGGTAAATATGCCACTTTATACTCTTTGGGCCCAGATGGGGAAATAAGCAGTGATGATATATATTCTGGGTTACATATGGGTATTCCTGACCCACTTTATAATAATGGAAAAGTAGATAAAAAAGCAATGCAGACATTAAGAGGATTAAACGCATTGAGCCAAATTTTTGCCAACTATCAATATAGATATAAAAGAAAAGTAGATAAAAGTAGCGCCAAAGAGTTGCTCAAAGAGAAAAGTTCTATAAAAGGGGTTTTAACACATGTGGATAAAAGCTCCATACAATACGCTAAGGGAGTAGCTGTAGATGCTTGGGGTAGAGCATTTATATT
>JALSPE010000168.1 GCA_026986085.1 Campylobacteraceae bacterium
TATTTAAAAAAAATAGAGATAAAGATACACTATACTCTTTAGGCAAAGATGGAGTAAAAAGTGGTGATGATATAAAAAGAGATATTATAAGATTGTTTCCATAGCTATTTTATACTCTTGACATTAAGCCAAAAGTATAAAATTCTACAATTTTTCAGCAATTTGTGCTGGTAATAATTTTTTTGCTTTTAGCATTTTTGTTTGATCTTTTTCAATAAATTTCCAACTACTATTGCCCTCTTTTATTGCATACATAGTAGAAAATTTTTCTATATGAAAAAGATTATTTTTATCATCTTGAGTTACTTTGCTTTTAGAGCCCAATTTACTCTTTAACATATCTAACATTTTACTCTTTATCTCTTTAGGCATTTTAGAGCTATCCATATCTAAGTTCATTGTGTAATCTACAGTTGTAAATTCTCCTTTATCGAACTTTTGAATTGGGTAAATTTTTACAATTTCCATCTTATTAATTTTTGGCATCATTCCACTTGCATAAGCTGCTTTTAGTTGTTTTATCATCACATCTTTTGGCATTAATTTAAATACTGTAGGATAGACATAGTCTATTAACTTATCTACATCACCATTCATAGTTGCTTTTTTATAGCTCTCAATATCACTCTTTAGTGAAGTTAATTCACCACCCTTCATATCTTTTGCATCTATAACAGTAAGCATAAAAGCAAATACCATCAATGTAGCTAAAATCTTTTTCATTTTATTCCTTATATGTTTATTTTACTAATTATATCAAAATTATTATTTATAAACCTTATCTTTTGTAGATGTAAGATTTAGAGATAACCAGCTATGCATACCACCTCTATACCACTTTATTTTATTAGCAGGGTAGCCTAAATTTAGTAAACTTTTTATCATTTTTGGAGATTGTCCACACCAAATACCATTACAGAATATAAGTAACTCTTTTGCTTTGGAAAAATCATAACTTTTACCTTTTTTTGTAACGCCAAAGAGAAGTAGTGCTTTTTTTCCATCTTCAGATAACTCTTTACCTTTAAAATATGTAAATGGAACATTTATAGCCCCAGGTATTGTTCGTTGCTTATACCAACTATTTGTTCTACTATCAATAAATAGCATTGAGCCATCTTTTTTACTGCTCATCTCTTTTAAAAATTTTAAAACTTCTAACTCTCCATATGTCTCAACACCTTCAGAGAGCTTCATAGGTGTTATTTTTCCAATTGTAGTAACCACACTTACTTTACACTCTTTGGGAACTTTTTTACTCGCGTATGCCTCTCCCCACATATTTTGAGGAGTTGGTTTAAAACTAGAGAGACACTCATCTGGAATATCTCTAAAAATATCTACGCTATCTTTTTTTCCATCTTTATCTATAACCTCTATGCTAATACCATCTTGCGCTAAAGATTCAGCATATATTGAAGTAGTTAGTATTGCAATAGATAATAAAATTATACTTTTCATCAAACTTTCCTTCTTATATATTTTAATAAATTATAAATTTTACACCCTAAGCAGTAATTAAAAAATGCTTCTAGCAATGCACATATTATTAATATTACAACTAAAATAGATGCAATATTTTCGTAGTTTAGCATAAAAAGTATTGTAAATAGAAGTGTTGTAATAAATCCAAGCTTTAAAGCAAACTTTTTTGGTGCTTCATCACACATTTTGGGTTTAATATTATTTACTCTAATAATAAAAGATGCTAATATTGCCAAAATACTAAACTTTTTTAACTTTAAAACCCTTACTGAAAAATCAAATAATAAAATTGCAGAAAAAAATATATTTTGAGTTAAAAGTAAAATAATAGAAATAATTGCTACTTCTAATGCTACTACTCTGACAAAATTACTATCTACTCTTATATTAGA
>JALSPE010000169.1 GCA_026986085.1 Campylobacteraceae bacterium
GCTCAAATAGCTGGTTAGCTAAAGGAGAAAAACCAAAAAGTGGCTCAATTATCTTAGTTCATGGCAATAAAAATGAGCCAAAAGGTGTAGATATTTTATTAAAAATGGTAAAAGATAAAAACATAACTAGTTTAAGTAATATAAAGAGTGCATCATATAATTTAAAATAATTAACACAATTAAAATTCATTCGCGTATATTTGAGTTAAAATTAGGTTATTTAAGCTTATTGCCTCGAATAAATTCGAGGATCCGATTAAAACTATTTAATTTTAAGATATTTTTGTGTATATTAGATTTTATTAAGAAGGATATACTCTTAATTCAACCTGATATTCTAAAATTTGTCACACAATTATGTAAAAGTTAAAAACATGGATACGAGAATTTATTCGCGTCTATTTGAACTTATTACTAGAATTTAAACTTTTTTACCTCGAATAAATTCGAGGATCCAATTGTAATTATAATTTAAAACTAGGGTCATTTGCTATAGCTATAATATCGCTTAAAGGTGTATAGGTGTCTCTTTTTTCATACTTAAATCCCTCATTTGTTATATAATTTAGTGCAACTTTTATATATCTTTGAAAGTTATCTTTAAGAGTTTTTGAGAGTTCTATATCAAAAGTTACCTCTTGCGGGATTATACCTAAAATTGTAGTTTTTGGCACTCTTTTTCCTTGAAGCTCTAACATATCTAAACATTGCAAAACTCCTATCTCGTGCGCTCCTCCACTGTTTAATCCATATCCACTTAACTCATATGATGGAATTTGGTAAATCTCTGCTGCTTTATCATCAATATCTATTGTATCAAGTATTAATATATTGGAGTTATCTAAAAAGATATTAAATAGATTTATCCCCTCAACACCACCATTAACTATGGCTACCTCTCCAAAAAAGTTATAATTTTTAGCAAGATATGTAGCTGCATATACTCCAAAACCATCATCTTTTTGAAGTATGTTGCCAACACCTAATATTACCATCTTTGCCTCCTATTTCCCAACTAATTATATCGCACTTCTATATATTAATTTAATTTCTCATATTTTTGTATTATTTTGCTAGTTTCATTTCCAAGAGTAGTTCCATCTTTTTTATAGTATATATAGTCAAAAATATCATCTTCATTTACATGAACAACATCACCTTCGTGAACTCTTTTTACATAATATGGCTTATTAGATAAAATAGCAGTTATGTTTTTATCTACCCATTTTTTTACCTCGACCCACATCCATTCTCTACGATTTTTTCCATATTTAAATGGAGCTTTAAGTAAAATTGTTTCGCCAGCATCTAAACCTTTGTTAAATTTTTCTTTTAAATATGGTAGTTTTTTTCTACTTTTTATACTTGCTTTTTTAAGTTCATTATTATATCTATCAGTGTTAAATATAAGATCTTCTATTCCAAATAGCTCTTCGATAGCTCTATATTGTGCTTTATATGTTCCTTCTTTTTTGTTTTTGGTAAATAAAATTTTAGCAGCCCTATTATTAGCATCACCCTCTTTTGGTTTAGTTGCCTTTAGATATAATCTTGTTTTAAGCTTTGCATCTTTTGTAGCATTTTTAATTAACATTGAAATATAACTATCTTGTGGTAAATCTTTTAAATTTAAAATCATTGTGTTGTTTATATCATCATATATTGCTTTATAAATAACTACATTTATGATTTTATTTATATCATCTGCTTTATAATTATAAACATCATCTATTGACAATTCTGGTAATCCAAATTTTTTCATACCTAATGTTACAATTCTATATTTACCATTATCCTCTTTATAAAAATGTTTAGCAATATGTCTTATTGGTATTATGCCTCTGCTTTCCCATCCCTCTTTAATTCTGAATATATTCCAATATTTAGGAGTAAATATCTCTCTACTTTCTATATCGTAAATATATCCATCCATATTTTTACCCATTTTGTATATATACTCATCAAATTTTTTATGTAGAGTGAAGTTATACTTTTGATTAAAGTTAAAAGTTATTTTATATGCACTATTTACTCTATGTAACCTACTATAATCACCACCAAATCCTCTAGAAAAATACTTCAACTCTTTATCACTTAACATAGGGTAATCTTTTTTGAAATTATCTATTTTTTTAATTTCTATATTTGAGAGGTTAAACTCTTCACTCTTTGGAAAATTGATATCCTTTGACTCTTTTGAATATATTATATACTCTATAGTTATATTATTCTCTTTTTTTAAAATATCATTCGAGTATAAAAAATTTAACAATAAAAATATTATTAACAAAACTCTATTCACAGCCATCCTTTTAAATGTAATTATATCTTAATTTATTTTTTATTCTATTTTGTAGATAAAAATCAACCATTGCATCATTCTTGTGTATAATTATAAAAAATTATAGCGTAAAGAGTTTAAATGAAAAGAGTATATCTATTTTTATCAATAGTCCCAATTATTTGGATAATAGGTGGATGTGATGGAGGAGAGAGAAGAGAAATAGAGCTTGTAAAGGCTACTAAAATAGACTCAGGTTATGAAGCAATTATGGCATCTGATAGAGTAAATAATATTCGTAGTAAAATAGGTTTAAATAGGTTAATAACTAGCCAAGAGTTAGAGAAATCAGCCTCACTACATGCGCAATATCTAATAGCCAACCACGAATCATCACACTTTGAGATTAAAGGGCATAAGAAATTTGTTGGTGTCTCTCCACTAGATAGAGCTTTGTATGCTGGTTATATATCTAAATATGTTAGTGAAAATCTCTCTACAAACACTCTTACAGCCGTAGATTCTGTAGATAATCTATTCTCTGCAATCTATCACAGATTTGGCTTTTTATCTAACAAAATAGACCAAATAGGTGTTGGAGTAGAGCAAGATAGCAATAGTTTAAAAGATGTAGATTTTGTCTATAATATGGGAAATTCCAATCTTGTAAATCTCTGCAAGGGTGTTAGTATGAGTGGTAATGGAAGCTACTATAATAATGTATGCAAAGATAGTAAATTTAAAATATCAGCAAAAAATTATAATGAAGCAATTAATAATTTAAAAAAGATAAATCCAAAGGTTGTTATCTATCCATATCGTAATCAAACAGGCGTTAAACCGGTATTTTATAATGAAGACCCAGACCCATTGCCAGATTATGAAGTAAGTGGAATTCCAATTAGTGTAGAGTTTAACGACTACTACTTTAAAGATATTAAAGTGGACTCTTTTAAGCTTTTTGATGATAAAAATAGAGAGGTAACAACTAGATTTATGGATAAAAATAGTGACCCAAATAGTAGATTTAATAAATATCAATTCGCAATATTTCCTCTAAATAGATTAGAGTATGCAAAAAAATATAGAGCAGTTATAAAATATCACACAAAAAAAGATAAAAACAAAGAGTTAAGCTGGAGTTTTAATACAATAAAGCCAAAAGGTGATTTAATCATTGCAAAAGGAGAGGGCGAGAGTATAGAGTTAAAGGCTAATTCGAGCACAGTTATATATTTTCGACCAAAAGATGCACACGATATATTAAAAGATTTGATTTTTCCATCAAATATAGATGTATCATTTATAGACAACAACACAATTAGAGTAAATTTAGATGATAAGAGTGATAGTAGTTTTGAAATAAAAGTTGGTAACCGAAAGATTAATGTTAATCTTCGTTAATAAATTTGTTGTATAATATTTTTAGTTAGTTAGTGTGTAGTAAAAGCATAAATAAGTAACAAAACTAATAAATATAACTTTTTAGCATAAAAATAGTTCAAGCTTTTAAGTTATGATATAATACTATTTAGTATTACAGATTATTTAGATATAAATTAATAAAATATAAAGGAGCATTTGTGAAATTAGATACAATATTAAACAGAGCAGAAAGACAATTTTTAGATAAAAAATATAAGAGTGCGCTCGATATATATGCAATTGCTCTATCTATCGATAAAAATTCAATAGATGCCAAGGTGGGCGTTTTATTATGCGATTTGGGTTTAACTTTTGAAGAAGAGGCACAAGTTTTATACTACTACTTTCAAACAATTAAAGATACAACAACAGACCCGATTGCATCTATAGAGAACCTCTCAGAGACACTAATTGGTGGAAATTTAGAGAGTGATATATATGCCTTGCTAGATGCAGATATGGCACTTTATGATGGAATAGAGTATGAAGATTTTTTACATATTATAGATGAGAAAGATAACTTTAAAGAGGCATTTGAAGATGCGATATTCTCTACAAAAGTTATTATCTCTAAAAAGTGGGAGTTTATAGATTTTATTAAAAAACTTACAGAAAATGGCTACTACTCTGTGGCGCTAGATTACTTGGAGTCTCATGCTCCAATGTATAAGAATGATCAAGAGATTTTAACACTATACTCTCTTCTACCAAAAGGTAGTGTGTGAAATACCCTTTAAAAGACAAGCTCTTTGTTACAGAAGATAGCAGAGAGGTTGGTGAAGATATCTACTTCTTAAAGACATCTCAAAACTCTAAATATTTAGAAAAAATAGATAAATCTATAACAGTAATAGAGCCAAAAGAGTTAATAGATATTTGGGGTTTAAGTAGCTTAAAAGTTATAGGAATTACAGGCACAAACGGAAAGACTACAACAGCTGCAATTATCTACTCGTTGCTTACAGATTTAGGGCATAAAACAGGACTTCAGGGCACTAGGGGCTTTTTTTTAGATGATAAAAGAGTAGAAGATAAAAGTTTGACCACACCATCTATACTGCAAACTCTACACAATATGAAGATAGCAAAAGATGAGGGTGCAGAATACTTTGTTATGGAGGTTAGCTCTCACGCTATTGTTCAAAACAGAGCTGAGGGGATAGAGTTTGCACTAAAGATATTTACAAATGTAACTCAAGACCACTTAGATTATCACAAGAGTGTATCAGAGTATCGACAGGTAAAGAGCCAATTTTTCTTAGATGACGGATTGAAATTGATAAATAAAGATGAATCTAAAAAGATAGTTTTTAACCCCACTAAAGCTTATACATACTCGCTAGATGAGCCATCAACTTTTAAGATAGAAGCTTTTACTCTAAATAGTGGTATAAAAGCTGCAATTAACCATTTAGGAGAGATGGAGAGTTTTGAATCTAATTTAGTAGGGCTTTTTAATGTTTACAATTTAGCAGCAGCCATCTCAGCTGTTAAGCTAGTAACCAACCACTCTCTAAAAGAGATATGCGATGAGGTGATAAATTTTGGTGGAGTAAGTGGGCGAATGGAAGTTGTATCTCACAACCCTGCTGTTGTTGTAGATTTTGCTCATACTCCAGATGGAATACTTAAAGTTTTAGAGAGCATAAAAGATAAAGACATCTCAGTAGTATTTGGAGCTGGTGGAGATAGAGACAGAGATAAACGCCCGAAAATGGGTTTAGCAGCAGCTAGATACGCTAAAAAACTCTACATTACAAGCGATAATCCAAGAAGCGAAGAGCCAGAAGCTATAATTGCAGATATTATAGCTCCATTAAAAGGCAAAGAGGGTGTATATGTTATTCCAGACAGAAAAGAGGCAATCAACAGAGCAATCAAAGAGTTAAAGAGTAGCGAAATTCTTCTAATCTTAGGTAAAGGCGACGAAGATTACATAGAGATAAAAGGCAAAAAATACCCTTTTGATGATAGAGTGATAGCAAGAGAAGCTATAGAAAAACTATAAAATCTATTGATGTTATAATTGCATCTCTAATCTATTTTGTAACTACAGTTGCATAAATTTTAATCTTTTTTTTGTATAATAATCAAAAAAAGGATTTAAATGAACTCTCTATTTAAATTAATATTTATATCAGCAATCGCAGCAGTAACAATTAATGCAAAAGCTGTAAGCCCAAACGATTTTGAAAAGGTAGCAAATCAAAGTGGATTGGTAGTAATTGAGCTATGGGCACCTTGGTGTGGTAACTGCTCGGTATTTAAACCAACTTACAATAGCGTAAAGAAAAAACTCTCAAATAGTGTAAAGTTTTATGAAATTAATGGAGATGGTGTTGATGACCCATTTACAAAATTTGGAATACAATATGGATACCCATCTATTCTTTTATACAAAGATGGAGCAAGAGTTGGCACAAAAGAGGGTGGTATGAGCTACGAAGAGATGATTTCATGGATTAATCAATATAAATAGTTTAAATTTTATCCTCTATTTAAAAGTAGTTTTATAATTTTTTCAAAATTTTTTATATTATGGAACTGCTTTAGCACAATTTACAATTGAACTCAATAATTAACATAGGTGTTAGCTTTTCATCGCATATCGACTATGGCTAGTTTGGTGATTTTTTTACATAATTTGGATTAAAACTACAGTAAAATATTTTATTGCTAGTATCATATTTTAATATATAATTTTATTATCATTCTACTTAA
>JALSPE010000170.1 GCA_026986085.1 Campylobacteraceae bacterium
TTTGGGTTAATCAAGACAGGTTAGTTAATAATATTTTAGATAAAATTGTAGCCAACAAAGGAGCATTATGTATATTCCAGATAGTTTAAAAGAGATAGCACAAGAGCTCAATTTAAAAGGTGCTAAGCCTATATTAGTTGGTGGTGCAGTTAGGGATTTTTTGCTAAAAAAAGAGGTAAAAGATTACGACATAGAAGTTTACAATATTTTTACATTAGATGAATTAGAGAGCATGTTAAAGCCATTTGGAACTGTAAATCAAGTTGGTAAAGCATTTGGTATTATTAAATTAAAAGTAGGCAAAGATGAGTATGACTTTTCAATTCCAAGAAGAGAGAAAAAGGTTAGTGCTGGACACAAAGGTTTTAGTGTAGAGTTAGATGGTAGCTTAAGTTTTAAAGAGGCTTCAAGCAGACGAGATTTTACTATAAATTCGATAGGTTACGATATTATTAGTGGGGAGATTATAGACCCTTACAGTGGGGTAAAAGATTTAGAGAATAGAGTTTTAAGGGTTGTCTCTGCTAAAACTTTTACAGAAGATCCTTTAAGAGTATATAGAGCTGCCCAATTTGTAGCTAGATTTAACTTGGAGTTAGAAGAGAGTAGTTTTATTTTATGTAAAGAGATGGTTAAGCGAGGCGACTTGGATGAGTTACCAAAAGAGAGGGTTTACGAAGAGTTTAAGAAGCTTTTATTAAAGTCTGTTAAGCCATCTCTTGGCTTTGAGCTAATGTTGAAGCTAGGTATCATAGAGCGATACTTTTTAGAGCTTTATAACTTAACAAAAACAAAACAAGATAGAAGATGGCATCCTGAGGGTGATGTCTGGATACACACAATGATGGTTTTAGATAAGATGGCAAATTTATCAAAAGAGTATAGCAGTAGCGATAGATTAATTTTGTTATTTAGTGCACTTTGCCACGACCTTGGAAAACCAGCTACCACAATAGAGGATAGTAGTGGTAAGATTAGTGCAATAGGACACGAAATTGAAGGGTTGGATATAAGCGTTAAATTTATAGAGAAACTAACAAATGAAAAAGGCTTAATAGAAGAGGTTTTGCCACTTGTAAAAAACCATCTTCAGCCATTTATATACTACAAAAATGGTGCAAAAAACAGCACAATTAGAAAGTTGGCAACAAGAGTTAATATAGAAAAACTAATACTATTATCAAGAGCTGATAGCCTTGGTAGAACAACAGAAGATGCAATAAAAGGTATATGCAAAGCTTGTGATTGGCTTGAGGAAAAGGCTAAGGAGTTAAATGTATCAGACAAACCTATAGAGCCCATATTAAAGGGGAGAGATTTAATAAATTTAGGATTAGAACCATCAGCCAAGTTTAAAGATATACTACAAAGAGCCTATCTGGCTCAATTAGAAGAGAAGTTTGTAACAAAAGATGAGGGGTTAAATTACTTAAAAGAGTTGATAAGGGAGGCTTAAATCAAAGCATCAATTAACCTTTTAGATAAAAGCAAATCTGAATCTATCCCCTACTTTCCATAAATTAAATTTGGTAGCCATAGGCTTATTTCTGGTATGTAGGTTACTGCTATTAATCCAATTAATATCATACTCGCCCATGGCCATGAATAGACTATTACATCTTTTAAGCTTACTCCTGTAATTCCACTTGTTACAAATAGGTTTAGCCCAACTGGTGGGGTTATCATTCCTAGTTCCATATTTATTGTAATTATTATTCCAAAGTGAATTGGGTCTATTCCTAAAGCTAGAGCAACTGGTAGTAAAAGTGGCACCATTATCATAATAATGGCACTTGGCTCCATAAAATCACCTGCAAAAAATAGTAAAATATTTACAAATACCAAAAATAGAATTGGTCCTACATGTGCATCTATTAGCCACTGTGTTATCATATGTGGAACATTCTCCAAAGTTAAAAAGTGTGCAAAAATCATAGCATTTGCAATAATAAACATAATCATAGCTGTTGTTTTACCTGCATCTAGGAATGTTTTATAGAGGTCTCTCCATTTTATATCTCTATAGATAAACATAGATACGAAAAATGCCCATACAGCCGCAACTGCAGCTGCTTCTGTTGGGGTAAATATTCCACCATATATACCACCAATTACAATAACTATTGTCATTAACGCCCAAGAGGCATCTCTCATTTTTGCCAATCTAACTTTAAATGATTCTGGCTTGGTTCTCTTAAAGCCTAGTCGCTTTGCACCAATATAGGTTACTAGCATCATCATAATACCAATCATAATACCAGGAATTATACCTGCCATAAATAGTTTACCTATGCTAACCTCAGCAGTTACTCCATAAACTATTAAAACTATTGAAGGTGGTATGAGTATCCCTAAACTTCCTGCTGTTGCAACTGTTCCTATAGCGTAGCGTTTTGGGTAACCAGCACTCTCGATTGCACCAAACATTATAGAGCCAATAGCCACAACAGTAGCAGGGCTAGAGCCACTAACTGCTGCAAATATTATACTAGCAAAAATTGCAGCCATTGGCAAACCACCTGGTAGATGCCCAACAAGCGATTTTGCAAACTCTATAATTCTATGAGCACTACTACCTTTTGATAGTAAATTACCTGCTAATATAAACATAGGAATAGCCATTAAAGAGTAACTGTCTATCTTTTCAAATAGCATACCTGAAATCTCTTGAGGGCTTGTTGGTGTCATTGTAACAAGAGTTATAAATGTTGATGCACCAAGAGCAACAGCAATAGGTGAACCAATTATTAAAAGTCCAAAGAATAGTCCAAATAGTAATGCTATGCTCATAACATACCTCCTGTTTTTCTATGAACCTCTTTTAGAAGCTCTTCACTTCCCATCTCTTCTAGCAAAATTTCTGCTTCGCTGGGTTTATGTATCTTATCTGATGGTGTCTTTATTGTCTCTATTAATCTATATATTAAGACAATAGAACTAAATGCAAATGATACGGGAATAACTGCAAACGGTATCCAAAGTGGAATATCCAAATCTACAGACATCTCTCCCAAATCTATATATAACAAAAGATACTCATACCCATAATATGCTATTGCAACTGTAAATATTAGCGATATCAAGAGAGTTAAAATCATTAAAATCTTAGCAACTTTGGGTGGGGCTTTTAGCAAAAAAACATCTACTGCAATATGAGCATCTTCTTTAAAGCAGTAAACTGCACCAAAGAAAACACTCCATAAAAACAAGTATATAGTCAGCTCTCCAGCCCAAGTTAGAGATGAATCAAAGAGGTATCTAGCCACAACATTTACAAAGGCCAAAGCAACACCAGCAGATATTCCAAATGCAGTAGCTACTTTACTAATGCTTACTACAAAATCAACCATTTTTTTTAGGATATTCATAACTTTTCCTTTAAAGTTAAAATAGTTTTGAGAGTAATATTTAAAGAGAGATAACCCTCTTTAAACCTATTTAGTGTTAATAGTTGCTTCTATTAAATCTTTTCCAATTTTATCTTTATCATAAAACTCTGGATATATTTTGCTCATAGCATCTCTCCAAGCCTTTTTCTCTTTGTCGCTAAGAGTAATTATTTCTAATTTTTTTGTTTTGTCGGCATACTCTTTAATTTTATTAAACTGCTCTTTGTCAAGTTCTGCTGCATATTCTCTCTCTTTTGCAGTCGCCTCTTTCATCGCTTGTTTTACTGCTTCTTGTAAATCTTTTGGTAAAGAGTTATAGAACTTTTTACTCATTACAACCAAATATCCCAAATAGCCGTGGTTACTAAGAGTCATATACTTTTGAACTTCATAAAACTTTTTAGTATATATGTTTGAATTTGTATTCTCTTGTCCATCAATTACACCTTGAGCTAATGCTGAATATACTTCGCTAAATGGCATAACTTGTGGGTTTGCACCAACTGCTTTAAATTGTGCTTCTAAAACTTTAGAGCTCATAATTCTAAACTTTTGTCCTTTTGCATCTTCTGGCATCTTTAGTGCTTTTTTAGATGATGACAACTGCTTAAATGCATTATCCCAATAATCTAATACCACAAAACCCTTTGCAGATACCATATCTTTTAGCTTTTTCCCAACTTCACCATCTTGAACTTTATGAACATGCTCCATATCTCTAAATAAGAAAGGCAAATCAAAAAGTGCTAATTGAGGAACAGTTTTTGTAAATTTAGAGAATGACGGACAAGCCATTTGAACAGAATTTAATCTAATAGCTTTTAAAACAGCTTTATCTTTATATAGCTGAGAATTTGGATAAACTTGAACATCAATTTTGCCTTTGCTTAACTCTTCTAAGCGTTTTTCAAAAAACTTTGCTGCTTTACCTTTTGGGGTATTTTCGCTAACAACATGGCTAAATTTAAGCACATACTCTGCACCAAACGCACTAACACTCATAGAAGCTGCCACAGCAGCAGAAATTAAAACCTTTTTTAACATATTCCATCCTTTAGATAATTTATTAACTTATAGTATAACCTAAAGGGTAGAGAAAAAGCAATATTTGAGCACTTTTAATTAAAATTTTTTAAATTACAGTTACTCTTTAATAACAAAATCCCACTTCTCTTTAATTTTTTTCTTCTTACCTTCGATAGCTTTTTGTCTATCTTTTCTCTTCTTGTCGTAATCTGCAAATAGTTTTTTAGGTGTATTTTTAGATACATATTCATGGCTCTTTTTAATCTTTTCTACATCTAATATCTCAACCGATTTAGCATCTATTAAATTAACATACGCTCTAACTTTAATTCTGATTTCTGGATTATTTGATATTAAATTAATTGCTTTAAGTTTATCTGATTGGCAACTCTCTAATATATTTTTTATACCCTCAGCCAATTTCGATTTATACCACCCTTCAAACTGATCTTTTGCGATATCACCCTCTAGGGCTAGACAGTTATCTTTCTCTTCAGAGCTATCATCATCTGATTTTTCTATATATTCGCTCTCTTCTTGGCTACCTTCAATCTTTTCTATATATTTTAAGCTAACACCTCTTATAGTTAAGACTTTCTCTTTTGCCTGAAGTTTTTCAATAAGCTCAATCGCAGCTGTTGCTTTTTTAAATTTGGGAGCATCTTCATCTTTTGCGGCTTTGTGTCTAATATTGATAATTTCATCAAGTTGCATTCTAAGCAGAACAAAAGAGGTTTTATACTTTTTGCATACCTTTGTAATCATATCAAATGTATCTTTATGCTTATCATCACACTCTAACCAAGTATTATTATCTACAATAAGTGGGTTTTTTACAAGAGAGAACTCTGTTTTTTTATGCTTATCTAAATTTATATAGATATCCAACTTTTTAAGCCACAGCAAAACAAAAGGAATAATTACCAAAAAAACCAAATAGATAGGAAATCCATATTTGTATAAAGAGAAAGATACAATAGTGATAAATATAGCTGCTACAATAAAATATGCAATATCTCTATCTATATCTCTTAACTTCATACTCATAAAATTTCCTATTTTTTTATTATTTTATCTAAATTCTGTTTATAAGATAGAGTAGAGGTAGTATAGAGTTATCTTTTCCAAATCTCTTTAGAGTCTCCATAGCTTAATAGTCCATCTACAAAGCTCTTCTCTAGCTCTGGTAGTTGCTCTATTAAAAATGGACTGTAATCCATCAATTCAAACTCCAAAACTTCTATTTTGTCACTTTTTTTTGAATATGGTAAAGATACTATAATGTAATCTTGAGTTTGATAGTTTTGAGCCATAACCATAATTACACTTTTTCTTTCATCATCATAATTTAACTCGGCAGGGAAGATAAGAGCCGCATAATCTACATTCTCTCTATTCTCTTCATAGATAGATACAGCTTTGGGGATTGATTGCTCTAAGGATAGTCCATTTATAGTTTTTCTAATCTCTTTTGAACCTTCTTTATAGCCTAAAAAGATTGGGGATAAGCTTTTAGCGTTTTCTAATTTATCTATAGCCTCTGTTAATAAGAAACCAGCTTGAGATACAATCTTTTTCATAATTTTAGACATCCTTAAAGATTTATATTTTTTTGCAATTATATAAAAATATGTTTAAAATATGTTTAAACATTAACGCATATCCATTTTACAAGCTATAATAACTATATACAAAGCCCTTTTTTAGCCATATTAGAGATAAAAGTAAATTTAGATATAATTTCAAAAACTCTTTTAAGGCAGTATTATGAGTGAGAAGAATCGTTACAATCCAAATGAGATTGAGAGTAACTACTATAAATTTTGGGAAGAGCAGGGCTTTTTTGAGGTTGATGGCAATAAGAGTATTCAAAATGGTAAGACATTTACAATTATGATGCCACCACCAAATGTAACTGGAAGGTTGCATATTGGTCATGCTCTTACATTTA
>JALSPE010000171.1 GCA_026986085.1 Campylobacteraceae bacterium
ATTACCTTTACTATCTATTTTTTCAATAACAATAGATGCTTCATTACTCTTTTTACTTATATTCTCTTTAACGGCTTGATTATTATTACTATTTAGATTTGTGTTACTATTACTATTTTGAGAAGTAGTTTCTGTATTTTTATTACTTTTTTTAACTACACTACTATTATCTGAACTATTTTTATTTAGATATGTTGTAGCTATCAAGCCAACACCTGCCAATAGAATAATAGATATTGTAGATACCACTATTGGCTTTTTAATTTTATTTCTCTTATACTTTTTCCACTTTTTCTCAAGCTCTGGTATATCATACATTAATAGCTCCTGTTGCAATTGCTGCCATCTCTAAAAACTTTTGAGAGAATTTATCTTTACTAAATTGAGATGGATCATGCTTCTCATAATATTGATAAATCTCAAAAGTTGTATACATCAATTTACTACAAGACCTAAAATTTCCATTAGTGCACTTATAGATAAAATCAATATTTTTTTGCTTTAACATATTTGCAATTTCAAATTGATTATATTTTAAAAGTTTTTGATGTATATAAGTTTTAAGCTCTTGAGGCGTTGCATTTTTCAACTCTATAGTTCCCCAAATTCTTGTCTGAAAATGCGATTTGGCAATAATATCTTCATCAGTAGTTTTATGAACAGCAATAACAAATCTCAATACTCCTGCATCAGAGAGTATTCTTATCTGTTCTAAAATTTTTTTAGGATATAATTGAGCTTCATCTAAGAGAATAATAATCTCTCTTTGACCCTTTATTACTTTACAAAATTCAACAAAAGTATTAAAATCAACTTTTGTCCCTTTTGGCATAGGTTTTTGAATTAAAATATCAAAAAGCTTTCTAAAAAACTCCTCTTCATCAAGCATAGGAGTATCTATATAATGTATCTCTTTTTGATACTTCTTCTTATCATATATACGACTTAGCAAAAGCGACTTACCAGTTCCTGGCTCACCATAGAGTAACATTAATTTAAATGGCTTATCAAACGCCATCTCTAACTCTTCGTAAGCCACCATTGAACCTGGTAACTCAATATAGTTTTCTAAATTTATCTCATCTACGAAACACTCTTTTGCAATGTCGTAATAACTCACTTCACAATACTCCTATATCCTAAACTTTTAAGAGACAATTTCCCTCTTCCATTAGTAATCTTAGGTGTAATTATAACAACTAATTCTTCAGTTTTCTTAACTCTTCTCTCTTTTTTGAAAGCTTCTCCAATTAATGGAATATCTCCTAGTAGTGGAACTTTAGAATTACTAACACCCTCAGAACTAGATATTAAACCACCTAAAATTGCATGTTTACCATTTCTTACCTTAATTACAGTAGAAATTTGTCTTCTAATTAAATCAGGTGGCATAGTTCTAGCTCCTCCTTTACCAATAGGTCCATCAGTCTCTGTAATAGATGGATTAATCTTAAGTGTAATCATACCACGTTTATCAATTTCTGGTGTAATATCTAACAAAATGCCAGCAAATACAGAATCAATTGTCTCAGTTGATGATGTTGAACCATTATTTCCACTAGTTGTAGAACTAGACATTGTTTTATAAAATAACTCTTTACCTACACTAATAAGAGCAGGTTGATTATTAAGTGTCATAATCTTTGGATTTGAAACTGTCTTAACCGTCCCTTGTGTCTTTAAAAATTTTATTACATCATTTATAGTTGCTTGACCTCTAGCAATACTATACTTTGCATAATTTGGTTTTGTTCCTGGAGCATACTTGCTATCGCCACCTACTTTCATTTCTTTCATATTCTTTTGTGTCATAAACTCTGTAGATATTTTAAAATTCTCTAAACCATACAATTGGCTCCAATCTATACCAGTTTGTTTATCATTATTTAAAGTAACAGATAAAATTTTAACATCTATCATAACTTGGGTCTTAACTTGCTTAGCCAAAGATGAGATATATTTAGATACTCTCCTAATTTGTTGAGGAGTTCCTGTAACTGTTATAAGACCAGCTTCAGGGTCAATTATTGGCTCCATTGGGTTATAACTCCACTTATGTCCACTATCATCTTCCCAAGTATCACCCTTCTTAACAAAATGCATACTACCATCACCAGATGTTACCAAAATTCTATGAACTTCACCTTTTAGCTTTGTCCAAAAATCAAACTTATCATCACTAGTAATAGACATTCCACTCTTAGATGAAGAACCTTTAGAAGATTTACCAGCATTTGCAATATTAATGTTAGCATTTGAACTACCACTTCTTGCACTTGCAATATAATGAACTTTAAATGTTCTTGTAGTCAAATAACTAATCTCAAGCTTATTATTTACTAATTTATATGTTAAATCATTATCAGATAAAACAGTATTTAAAAAATCTCTTAAAGATGCATTTTTTAAACGAATATAGTAAAGCTTCTTTTTTAATCTCTCTTGAGCTGCACTATCTTTTACTATTACGCTAAACCCACAAGTCTCAGCTATATTATCAACAGCATCTGCAATTGAAAGCTCTTTTTTTATAGTAACAGAAAAGTGTTGATTACTACAACTATTTGCATTAACTACCGAAGTTGAAATTAACCCTAAAAACAGTGTTGAAGCTATTAAATTTTTCATTTTCTTACCTACCTAATATAATTTTAATTTTTTCACTCTTTTTTCCACCGAAAAAGACCATCTTACTATCATTACCATCTTTTAGATAAACAGAATCATCCATTATATCTACTAATTTAAATCTACCAATCTTTTCACCGACTTTAATCCATTTACCATTAATATTTGCTCTATTGTTAATAATACCTGTTAAATTATACTCTTCAGTTTTTTTAACAATAAGAGTTCCATTCTCATCTTTTGTTGTATTGGTATCTGCTACTACAACTTTTGGCATAGGAGAAGGAGTAGATAATATCTTATCCTTTGGTATTACATTTACTCTTGGTGTAGTAATCTTATATACCATATCATCGATCTCATCTGCTAAGAGTAAACTACCTAATAAAATAGGTATTGCTACTAATCCATATTTTTTCATGGTCTTATCCCCCATACTGTTAGATTAATATCTGCAACAGGATTTTTAGGCGCTACCTTAATTGTTGCATATGATACATTTGATACCAACTCCGTTGTCTCTAAATCATTCATAAATAGTAAAATGTTGCTATATTTACCTTTACATTTAATATTAACATCCAACACTTTACCAAATGTTTCATTTTGTTCATAATTCTTATTTGATATCTCAAATACTTTTAATCCATTACCCTTTGCATCAAGAGCAATTTTATCTAAAAATTTAGACCAGTTTCCATGATTATACATAATTGAACTCATCTGATTAAATGATCCTTTAATTTTAGCTAGTTTAGTTCTATAATCATTAACCTGATTCTCTTTATTTGTAATAATTGCATCTTTTTTTCTTACTAAATAAGTTCTATCTGTTCCTGTTGGACCACTAATACTTCTTAAATATCTCTCAGCAGATAACTTATCTTTTTTAAGCTGCTTATTTTTATTCTCAGCACTTTTTTTAGCACTCTCTGCTGTCGGATAAACTAACAAATGAATTATATATCCTAAAATTCCAGCTGCTAGAAGAACCATAAACCATGCTTCTGTAGGTTTTCTACTATTATAGTAGTTATCTAACTTATCTAATCTACTCATTACATACCCCCTTCATAAAACTCTACACCCAGAGTTCCTTTGTAGATTTTCTCTTTTTTATCATATATAATATCATCTATATTTACACTTTTTATTGTAGTATTAAAGTTCTTTACAACATCTTTTACAAATGTAGTAATCTCTTTATCACTGTTTGCTTCAACATCAATATAATATCTATTTCCATCAATCTTAATATCTCTAGTTAAAATTCCATGCTTAGTTAATACATCTGTTAAAAGAGTTAGCTGTTCAGACCTCAATTTATAACTAAACTTTTTATTATAAACTTCAGTAATTTCACCTTTTCTTTTAGCATACTCTTTAGCCAATATAGCTATCTGTTTTGACAAAGCTTTTATTTTTTCATCTTTTTGTTTCAAAAGAGTTTTATAATGCGTTTCATCTGCCTTTAATTTTGTAACCTTTGGAGATAATATCGAATTTTCAGCCTTATATCTTAATGCAATTACATATTGATATGCAGATGGAGCAAGACCAAGTAGTGATATTAGTGTAAATGCCATAATCATTTGACCTGCTGGTCTTTTTGCAAATGGTAAAGGTTTTGGATATGGAGTTAAGTTCGGGATATCAATAGTGCCTCTACTTAAAGCCTCTGCGCTCATCTTCATTAACGAATGAATAGGATCTACTGCAGATTTGGGATCCTCTTTGCTATATGCTAAAACAGTTGGTTTTGGTGTTATATCAACATAATTTTTAAAGAAAGCCTCTATGCCATCTGTATATCCCCAACTAAAACCAACAAAAGCCTTTTTAACTTTTGTAATTTCATAACTTCTCTTTAAATAAATTACAATATCATTTATAGTTAAAAAACACTCATTAAATATTTTAATTAAAACTTCTCTGTATTGCTTATTCTCAGTTCTTAATCCACTATTTGACAAAAGCCCTCTAAATTGCTCTCTAGTTAAAGGAACCTCTTTTAAGATTTGACAAAATCTATCATATATATGGTTAAGAGAGTAATTTATAGATTTAGAATATAGCAACTCTCCTCTATGATAGAATGTTACAAAAGTATCATAATCCCCAAAATATAAGAACATATCTGTTGAGCTACTATCTAAATTATTACTGTTATATAATACTTTATACAATAAAGGGGCAGGAAGTAAGTAATCTATATACTTAACTTTTTTTGCTACGCCACTAAAACTGTTTTTTATATCTTTAACATCTGCAATTATTGTCTGGTATTTAGAATTTTGAGATTTAACAGCAGTTTTTACTGGATATACATTATACTCAATGGCAGTATCAAGCCTAAGCTCCTCATACGCTTTATCTGTAATAACATCTGCTAAATGCTCACTCGATATACTGCTACTAAGCTCAATCATCTCAATAATTAAGTCTCTATTTGCAATATATGATACTACACTATCACTAGCTGATCTCTTTAGTCTAGAGACTCTCTGCGCCCTGCTGCCTTTAAATTTATACACTGAACCATTATAGTTATCAATGGTCAATATTGAAGAAATAGTACTCTTTTTCACGATAATATCCTCTAAACTAATTAACTTTAGGTTAGTATATATGTTTTAATATTAAAAAATACTTAATAATATTAAATTATCGTAAAAAAATACACTTAAAATACACTTTTTCTAAAATATATATCCCAAATCTTCTAAAAAATCCCTATTTTTACTCCATCCCTTCTTAACAGATACATTTAAATCAAGATATATCTTTTTACCAGAAAACTCCTCTAATTGCTCTCTTGCATATTTTCCAACCCGCTTGATACTTTGCGCACTCTTACCAATTATCATACGCTTTTGGGTATCTTTTTCTACTATTATTGAAGCAGTAACTACATCTAAGTTATCGCTCTCCTTTATATTCTCTATTACCACATCACTCTCATATGGTATCTCATCACTAATCTTTTCAAATATCGCTTCTCTAATTAACTCTTTATATATATCTCTAATATTTTCTGTTGTCAATATCTCTTCATCATAGAGCCATGGATGCTCGGGCAAATATCTACTTATCTCATTTAGCAACATATCTTTTGTAGCCCCACCTCTTTTAATAGAAAATGGAATAATAGCCTTAAATTCATCTGCAAATTTACTATACTCATTAAGCTTCTCTAAAACTCTCTTATTATCAGCTCTATCTACCTTAGTTAAAAGAACAATATGAGGCACACTCTTATCTTTTCTTAACTCCAAAAACTCTTTATAATACTCTATAGAATCATTAACTGGAGCTAAATATATATGAACATCGCTATCTCCAAGAGCCTTTAGGGCTTCTTCTAACATATATTGATTTAATAATTTCTCTTTTTTATGAATACCTGGTGTATCAACAAATATAATTTGTGACTCTTTATAAGTAACAATTATATTCATCCTCTTTCTTGTAGCTTGAGCCTTTTTTGAAACCATAGCAAGTTTATAATCACTAAGGTAATTAAGCAAAGAGCTTTTACCTGAATTTGGTCTTCCAACCACTGCAACAAAACCACACTTTTGTTTAACTTCTTCCAATACTATCCTTTTACTATTACATACCATTTTCTACAAAATGTATCTAGTTGTATCTTCACTCTCAACTAATTGGCTCAACTTCTCATCAACCAAATCTTTTGTAACCTCTACCTCTCCACTCATACTATCAGCTTCAAAACTAATATCTTCTAAGAGCCTCTCAACAACTGTATGCAATCTTCTAGCACCAATATCTTCTGTCTTCTCATTTGCAATAGCACTGTAATTAGCAATTGCTCTAAGTGCATCTTCACTAAACTTAAGCTCTACTCCTTCTACTTTAAGCAGAGCCTCATACTGCTTTACTAAAGAGTTTTCAGGCTCAGTTAAAATTCTATATAGAGTCTCTTTAGTTAAACTATCTAACTCTACTCTTAATGGAAAACGCCCTTGAAGTTCTGGAATTAAATCACTTGGCTTACTTAAATGAAAAGCACCCGCTGCAATAAACAAAATATGGTCTGTATCTAACTGCCCAACCTTTGTTTTAACGCTACTACCCTCAACAATTGGTAACAAATCTCTTTGAACTCCCTCTTTGCTTGGGTCTTGTCTAGAGCTAGAGTTTGCCGATACTGCAACTTTATCTATCTCATCTATAAAAATTATACCGCCACTTCTAGCCTTCTCTAGTGCCTTTTGTTTTAACTCATCTTCATTAAATAACTCTTTTTGAGCCTCATACTCTAAAAGCTTTTTTGCCTCTTTTACGCTAACCTCTTTCTTTTTTTTCTTATTCATACCACCAATTACTTGAATAATAGACTCTTGCACCTCTGCCATCTCTGGTGGAACATTTCCTGCACCTGAGACATCTATAGAAGCACCACTAACCTCTATCTCAATCTTTAAGTTATCTAATTCCCCATTTGCCAACTGCTCTTGCTTTTTAGCAAAAGCTCTATCATATGAAGTTTGTTTCTCTTCTGAAGCACCAGTTGGCAGTGGAGGAAGAAGCTTCTCAATAATTTTATTCTCTACATAAGCTTCAATCTTCTCTCTATTTTTCTCTGACTCTTCCTTCTTTACTATAGATAGAGCCTCTAGTGCTAAATCCCTGACCATAGACTCAACATCTCGCCCCACAAATCCAACTTCTGTATATTTACTAGCTTCTACTTTTATAAAAGGTAGGCTCATCATCTTTGCTAATCTTCTAGCAATCTCAGTTTTACCAACTCCTGTGCTACCAATCATTAAGATATTTTTAGGTGTAACCTCTTGTGCCATAGATGGCTCTAATTGCATTCTTCTCCAGCGATTACGAAGTGCAATTGCAATCACCTTTTTAGCACCACCTTGCCCTATTACATACTTATCTAAATACTCAACTATCTCTTTTGGTGTCATACTACTGCTATTCACTACTTTAGCTCCAATGTTTTAATATTTGTGTTTGTATATATGCATAGCTCTCCTGCTATTTTTAAACTCTCTTTTACAAGCTCTAGTGGCTCTAAATTGCCATGCCTTTTTAAAGCTCTTGCTGCACTTATTGCAAAGTTTCCTCCACTTCCAATTGAAGCCAACTCTCCATCTTCTGGCTCAACAACATCACCTGTTCCACTAAGTATAAAAATATGCTCTTTGTTTAAAACAAGCATCATAGCCTCTAATTGTCTCAAATGTTTATCACCTCTCCACTGTTTGGCAAACTCTACAACAGATTTTAGCAAATCGCCCCTCTTCTCGCTTAATATTGCTTCAAACATATCAAAAAGCCTAAAAGCATCTGCTGTGCTACCTGCAAAACCACCTAAAACTTTGCCTTCGTGTAGAGTTCTAATTTTAGTTGCATTTCCTTTTAAAATAGCATTACCAAAAGTAACTTGACCATCTCCACCAATTACTGCACCCTTATCGCTTTTATAAGCAAGTATCGTTGTTGCTTCAAACACTACGCAACTCCTACAACTTCAACTTTTAAATTTGCATGAATTCCATGACCTAGCTTAACATCAATATCGTGCAATCCCTCACTCTTAATAGCCTTTTTAAGATTGATAGATTTTTTATCTATTTCTATATCCCATTGCTCTTTTAGCTCATCTGCAATATTAGCATTTGTAACCGAACCTCTAATTCCAACTGGTGCACTCTCTCGCTCTATCTTTAAAATATCTTTTTCAATCTTTTCTTTATACTCATTAAGTTTTTTAATCTCAGCTTCAAGCTCGGCAGCCTCTTTTGCCTTTTGCTCTTCGTAACTTTTTAAAACTTCTGGTGTAGCCAACTTAGCCAATCCTTTATTTATTAAAAAATTTTGACCATAACCATCTTTTACATCTTTTACATCTCCAGCTTTTCCTAAACTTTTTACATCTTTTATTAATAATACTTTCACTATTTATCCTTTCTTTAATAATCTTTGTAGTATTTTATCTAAAAAATATATATAAGGATATTAATGTTTATAGAATTCAAAGTCGATAACCTCAAAGATTTTCCTAAAGAGTTAGAAAATCTTTTAAATAGCCAAACAATAAAGATAGAAAATATAGCTAAAAATGCCAACTCTTACAAAGAGTCTATAAAAGAGTTAGATAGCTTAAGCGAAGAGTTAGATAGATTTTTTACTCCTCTATCGCATCTAAACAGCACTCTCAATTCAAAAGAGACTCAAGAGGCTTATGAGGCATCTTTACCACTATTGACTAAATTCTATAGTAAAATTTCTCAAAACGAAGAGCTATACAATAAAATAAAATCTATAAAACCTTCAAATGAGTTAGAAGAGAGAGTTTTAGAGTTAGAAAAGAGAGATTTTATCCTCTCTGGTGCAGAGTTAAATAAAGAAGATAAGCAAAAATTAGAAGAGATAAATTTAAAACTTAGCAAATTGAGTAATCAATTTAGCCAAAACCTGCTAGATGCAACAAACAATTATGAGTTAATTGTAAATAACCCAAGCGATGTAAAAGGTATTCCCAAAAACGATTTAGAACAAGCAAGAGTTAAAATTGATGGAAAAGATGTATGGAAATTTACCCTGCAAATGCCTAGTTACATTGCTTATTTAACATATGGACCAAATAGAGAATTTCGAGAAAAGCTATATAAAGCATACAATACAAGAGCTCCTCAAAATCAAGAGATAATTGAAGAGATATTAAAATTAAAAGATGAAAAAGCAAATCTTCTTGGATTTAACTCATATGCAGAGTATGCTCTGCAAACAAGAGATGCAAATAGTGAAGATGAAGTTTTAAACTTTTTATATGAGCTATTAAACTCTGCTAAAAATAGTGCAAAAGAAGAGCTAAAAGAGTTAGAAGAATTTGCAAAAGAGATTGATAACATAGATGCTTTAGCACCATTTGATACAGCATACTATAGTGAACAACTCAAAAAGAGAAAATTTAACTTTGATGAGAGCCAAACAAAACCATATTTTGAAACATATAGTGTGCTAGATGGTCTTCTTAAATTAACGAGCAAACTATTTAATGTAGAGTTTAAAGAGACTAAAACATCAACTTGGATTGAGAGCGTAAAAGTTTATGATATATATGAAAATAATAAACTATTTGGAAGAGTATATTTCGACTTAGAATCAAGAGAGAGCAAAAGAGGTGGAGCTTGGATGCACAATTGGCAAAGTCACTTTATAGATAAAGACAAAAAAGAGCAGTTAGCATCTGCATTTGTTGTTTGCAACTTTCCTACATCTACTAAAGAGACACCAAGTTTACTTAGACACAGCGATGTAGTAACTATGTTTCACGAAATGGGACATGCAATTCATCACCTATTTAGTAAAGTTAGCGAACGCTCAATTAGTGGTATAGAGGGTGTTGCTTGGGATGTTGTAGAGTTTCCTTCTCAATTTTTAGAAAACTTCGCATACGAAGCTAAAATATTAAAAGGTTTTGCAAATCACTATAAAAGTGGTAAACCAATCAGCGATGAATTACTAAATAAAATAAAAGAGTCAAAAAACTTTCAGGCTGCTCTTGGTATGTTAAGGCAAATAGAATTTTCTATATTTGATTTTAAGCTTCACCAAAAACTATATAAAGGTGATGAGATACAAGCTCTTTTAGATGATATAAGGAAAGAGACAGCGCTAATTAAGCCACCAAAATATGTAAAATTTCAACATGGTTTTGCACATATATTTGCAGGTGGCTATGCCGCAGGATACTATAGCTATAAATGGGCAGAAGTATTTAGTGCAGATGCATTCTTTGAGTGCTTAGATAGTGGAGATTTTAACTTAAATAGAGCAAAAGAGTATAAAACGAATATCTTAGAAAAAGGTGCAACTAAAGATATGAGCAATCTATATAAAGAGTGGCTAAATAGAAGACCAAATGTCAAATCATTAACAAAACTATATGATATAAAGGGATAATATGAGTCAAAGTAAAGATTTTTGGATACTTGTTGGTTTAACTATAGCAATAATTGCAACTTTAATACTGAGCATATACACCAGCCCAACATATACACAAAAAACTACATATATAAATTCTCTTATACTATTTATTGAAGTTCTATTCATATCTTCTGCTACTATACTTATACTATGGAAAGGTTTTAAAAATTTTGCATTAATGCTTACAATTATATTAGCTGCAATAACATCACTTTTTGGTATAGAAGCAGCAATTATAGCATCATTATTTACTTATATAACTTGGGGTTTTGCTTTCTCTATAGAAGTTCTATTAGCACACAATGGAGTTCAAGGGGCAATAAATTGGTTTAAAAAACACTACTCAAGCAGAATGTTTTCAATTGAATATAAAGTATTTTACCCACTAATAAAGTTAATGCACTTTTTATTAGAGACAATACCTAGTAAAATATATAAAGAGCCTATACTAGACTTTGACCCAGATGAACTATATACTGCGATGATGAATGAGCTTAGTAAGCAATAAGTAATATTTATGTAATTGACTTTCATATGTTACAAGATAACTAAAAATACT
>JALSPE010000172.1 GCA_026986085.1 Campylobacteraceae bacterium
ACACGCTAATTAATTCGCGAATTAACTCTTAAATCAAATAGATATTTTTTATAAAAAAATTTACTACAATCATTGCAGTAAAGCAAATAATTTCTATTATATATTTTATATCATTACCATACACAAACTAATACTCTTAAATTTTCAAGGTATAATTAATGCGGTAACAATAAGCTAAAACCTCTCTAAAATCTCATAAGCTGTATTTCTCTTAGCTGGAATTTCACCTACATCTTTTATGAGTTCTATCATTTGGGCTTGATTCATAGAGTTTGCTGCTCCTGCTGCTGATACCACATTCTCTTCCATCATTGTGCTTCCTAAGTCATTTGCTCCCCAAAGTAGTGCCATTTGCCCTATATAGCTACCTTGTGTCACCCAAGAACTTTGTATATTTGGAACATTATCTAAATATAATCTTGCAACTGCCAATAGTCTCAAGTATCTATTTGAACTCTCTTTTTTAATCTCTGGATGTTTTGCTGCTAATGCTGTATTTTTACCCTGAAATGACCACATAATAAATGCTCTAAAGCCACCTGTTTCATCTTGTAATCTTCTTACCTCATCAAAATGCTCTACAATATCTTCATCTCTCTCTAGCGTTCCATACATCATTGTAGCAGTTGATTTTACACCTAACTTATGTGCTTGTCTATGCACATCAATCCATACATCTTTATCAAGCTTTTTAGGTGCAATCTGGTCTCTAACCCTATCGCTTAAAATCTCTGCTCCAGCTCCTGGTATAGAGCTTAAACCCTTTGCTTTTAGCCTTGAAATAACTTCACTAATTGTAATATTTGAACGCCTTGCTATATAATCTATCTCTATTGCAGAAAAACCATGAATTGTAACTTGTGGATACTTTTTATGAATATGCTCTACTAAATCCTCATACCACTCTATCTCTAATTTTGGGTGAACACCACCTTGAAATAGAATTTGAGTTCCTCCAATTGCCAAAAGTTCATCTATCTTTTGGTCAATTTCATCAAATGTTAAAACATAAGCATCAGCATCTTTTTCGTGACGATAAAATGCACAAAAATCGCAATCTACCCAGCATATATTAGTATAGTTTATATTTCTATCTACAACAAATGTTGTAACTCTTTTTGGGTGTAATTGGCGCTTCTTTTCTAAAGCCAATTCACCTAACTCTTTTAAATCTGCACTCTTTATCAACTCTAGCGCTTCATCTTTACTTAAACGCTTATTTAAATCTACTTTTAAGTTCAAGAACTCCCCTTGCCTATTGCATCTAAAACACCATTAATAAATTGGTGCGACTTATCATCTGCTAACTCTTTAGCCAACTCTATGGCTTCATTTATGACAATAGCTTTATCATTTTTATCTATAAAAATCTCATATGCACCAAGCCTTAATATTGCTCTTTCTATTTTTCCAAGTTCATTGAAATCCCAACTTTTTAAATGCTTTTTAATCTCTCCATCTATTGCGTCCAAGCTCTCAATTGTTCCACTAAATAGTTTATATGAAAATTCTCTTTGTTTATTTCTTATTTTACTATCTTCTAATATCTCATCTGCAAATTTACTAATCTCTACATTCCCTAAATCGTATGCATATAACAGACCAATTACAGCTGCTCTTGCTTGATGTCTAGTTGCCATTATTTAAGTTCACCATATAAGTTAATCATCTCTATTAAACTACCCATAGACTCTGCACCTTTATTTCCTGCTTTTGTTCCAGCTCTCTCGATTGCCTGTTCAATACTATCAACAGTTAAAACACCAAACGATACAGGCTTACCATGCTTCATAGTAACATTTGCAATACCTTTAGTAGCTTCTGCACTAACATAATCAAAATGTGGCGTTGCACCTCTAATTACTGCACCTAAACAACAGATAGCATCATATCTGCCACTACTTAAAGCCTTATCAAGTGCAAATGGAATCTCAAAAGCCCCTGGCACTAAAATTAAATCTAAATTATCTTCACTCCCACCATGCCTAACATAAAAATCTTTAGCACCTTCTACTAACCTATCTGTAATAAAGTGGTTAAATCTCGCACTTATAATTGCAACTCTTTTAGAGTTATCAACTTGCAAATTACCCTCTACAATATTCATTATAAACCTTTAACTCTTAATTTTTATTATTATACCTTTTTTATTTGAATATAACTTACCCAATAAGCTCTATCTCTTTTATCTTTTTAACCAACTCTTTTAATTGATCAATTTTTACCATATTTGCTCCATCACTTAGAGCTACTCTTGGGTCAAAGTGTGTTTCAAAAAAATAGCCATCTACACCAACAGCTGCAGCAGCTTTAGCTAAAGGGGGAACAAAAGAGCTATCGCCTCCACTGCTAGAGCCACCACTTGCTGGCATCTGAACAGAGTGTGTTGCATCAAATACTACAGGAGCAAAATCTCTCATAATAACCAAGCTTCTCATATCTACAACTAAATTTCCATAACCAAATGTGCTTCCTCTCTCTGTTAGCCATACATTATATTTTTTTGAAATATCATAACTAACCTCGCCATCATAACCTCTTGTTTTAAGCACTTTTTTAACAGAGTGCTCCATAGCTTGTGGTGCTAAAAATTGACCTTTTTTAATATTTACAATAGATGCAGTTTTTGCCGCTTCTACCAAAAGGTCAGTCTGACGAGAAAGAAATGCAGGTATTTGCAAAACATCTGCAACTTCACTAACTACACTTGCTTGGCTTGGTTCATGTATATCAGTTAAAATTTTATATCCAAACTCATCTTTTACCTCTTGTAGTAACTTTAATCCATCTTCAAGTCCTGGTCCTCTAAAACTATCTATACTTGTTCTATTGGCTTTATCAAAACTTGCTTTAAAATAAAAATCTATTGTGCAATCTTCATTAAACTCTTGCAACTCTTTTGCTATTTTAAATACACTCTCCCTACTCTCTATAACACATGGTCCAGCTATAAGTATCACTTAATATCCTTTTTTATTATTATAACATACTATCTTAAACCATAGCAATAAATGTAGCAAAGCGACCACTACAACCACACTCTTTACGGTAACTAAAGTATCTACTACTCTCACATGATGTGCAAATTGAAGATACCTCTATTTGCTGCTCTTTTATACCCAACTCTTTTAACTGCTCTCTTTGAGCAATAGATATATCTAGCATATATTTAGAGTTTTTCTTCATTTTAAGAGAGTTTGGATATTTAAAAAAATGTTTTGCAACATCTAAACCAACCTCATAACAACACCCTTTAATACTAGGACTAAGAGCAAAAAATATATTACTCTTTTTTGCCCCTAACTTCTCCATCTTATCAATTAAATTTTTAGCTATATTTTGTTCTACACCTCTCCATCCTGCATGAGCAGCTCCAATCACTTTTGCCTCGTTATCATAAGCTACTATTGCCAAACAATCTGCTGTTAATATTGTAAGTGTTACATTTTTTTTCGAACTTACCATTCCATCTGCATCTATAGGTAAAGATATCCACTTTTTATTAGCAATATACTCATCAACATTAATTACTAAATTACTATGTATCTGATTTAGTGTTACAAATTTATACACACTAGGAAATTTACTGCTAAAGATATCTCTGTTTTTACTAATTTTATCTAAATTTTCTCCTGTATGAGTTGCAAGTGAAAAATCATAACTAAAAGTGTTATCTTTTATAGTTGAACCCGAAATAATTTCTTTTTTTTCGTTTAATTTTTTAAAAATTTGCCATTGCTTCATATGTTTTTACTTTTTTAGGTATAATCATACCAAAAATTTAACAGGTAGGCTTTAATAATTGAACAATAGCAATTTAATAATAGACTATTTTAAACAGATAACAAAGAATTTTAACTATATTCTTATTATTCAAATTATTCCTATACTCTTTGTCTCATCTGTATTGATAAAAGAGATGAACCCAGCACTCTTTCATAAACAGATGACATACTATATGCTTTCTGCTATCATCTTTTTAGTTGCAGCATATATACCTTGGCGTTATCTTCTATGGCTATTTGCCCCTTTGGCATATATTATAAATATTTTACTCCTATTTGGTGTCGAAGTAGCAGGTAAAACAATTTTAGGTGCAAAGCGTTGGCTTGTTTTACCAGGTGGTTTTTCGCTTCAACCTTCAGAATTTATGAAACTTAGTATTTTACTATTTTTAGCATTTGTAATATATAAAAAACCTCCACCAAAAGGTGGATATGGATTGCTAGAGTTTATAGTTTTATCAATTATAATAATAGTTCCATCTATTCTAATACTTAAAGAGCCAGATTTAGGAACAACTTTATTACTTTTAATGGCATCGTTTGGAGTAGTCTATATTGTTGGTATAAATTGGAAAATTTTAACTGTAATTGTAGTAGCATTAGGAATTTTAGCTCCAATTACTTATAAATATGGTCTAAAACCTTATCAGAAAAAAAGAATAGAAGATTTTTTAGGAAAGCCTAGTTATCAAGTTCAACAAGCTCTTATTGCAATAGGAAGTGGTGGTATTGAGGGTAAAAGCAAAGAAGAAGCAACTCAAACACAATTAAAATTTTTGCCAGTTTCTACAACAGATTTTATCTTTGCCTATTTAGGTGAGAGATTTGGCTTTAAGGGAATGGTAATTATTGTTGCTCTATATATTATATTAATTATTCATCTACTTATACTATCTAAAATATATAGTGATGACTACCATATTGTAGTTATATCTAGTGGAATGGCATTTCTTTTCTTTGTATATATGGGAGTTAATATCTATATGGTTATTGGACTAGCCCCCGTAGTTGGTGCTCCACTCCCTATGTTTAGCCATGGAGGAACATCTTTTATCATTTTTTCATTTTTATTTGGAATTTTAGAAAATTTAATCTCTTTTAAAGCTTACAAGCCTTATAATTCCGACACCAAAATCGATATGGTTAGAAAATCATAAAGATTTTAACTTTTAAGAGGGTCTTTAGCTCAGTTGGTTAGAGCTCTCGGCTCATAACCGAGCGGTCCCGAGTTCGAGTCTCGGAGGACCCACCACTTAAATTTTCAACTTCATTTTTAAATTTCATCTAATAAATACTATTTCCAATATCTATCTAAACTCTTTTTGATACTTTGACCATTACTCAATCTGCACTCAATAGATACTCTTTTTTTATTACTGTATATAGTAAGTTTATAGTGTCTGCCAACATCTTGCGATGATATCTCTATTGGAGTATATACTCTTTTTTCTACACTGCACTCTACTATAGAAAGCTCATCTCTATCGCTTTTATCTATTAAATTAATATATAAATCATTACCTTTAAAAGTAAAATAGACTATAGCATCACTCGAACGATATACAGCACTATTTGAAACTTCTGTATAACTTTTTGCATTAGCTTTTAAAACCTCTATTGAATTATTTTTACTGTTACACCCAAATAGAATTGGAACAATAAGAGCATATTTTAATATTTTCATAAAATCTCCTAAAAATCTTTTTATCATTATAGCAATTATAGTATAATTAACTAATTTATTATGGAGTATCTATTGAAACAATTAGCATTTGCAATTACTGGACCTAGTGGAAGTGGCAAAACTACACTTATAGAAAAGATAGTAAGAGAGCTTAGCAAAGACTACACTATTGCAGTTATCAAACATGACCCATCTAACAAAGCACAGTTTGACACAGAGGGTAAAGATAGCGACAAATTCTTTAAAGCAGGTGCCAATACAGCTATTGTGTCAGATGTTAAAACAACTATTTTTAAACACAGTAGCTCCACTCTAAATCAATTAGCAAACAATTTAGCACCTTTTGATTTACTACTAGTTGAAGGGCTTAAAAATTGGGAGCTACCTAGAATTGGCGTATTTAGAGGAGAAATAGATAAAAGCTATCTAAGCTTTATAAAAGCAGTTGCAATAGATGATAGTATAGATTTAGAAGATAATTTAAATTTAGATATATTAAATTTAAACAATATAGAGCAAATAGTAGAGTATATTTGGAAAAATTCAATAAAAATAGGAGAAAAATAGTGGAAAATATTTTTAACAAAATAGAAGAGATAGCATTTAAGATAGATAATCTTATAAAAACAGGAGAGAGTGGATATAGCAAAAGTAGCAATTCAACAGGTGATACACAATTAAAGTTAGATATTCAAAGTGATGAAATTATAGAAGAGATTTTTAGAGGTGTTCCAGAAATATCTGCAATTATAAGTGAAGAGAAAGAGGATAAATTAGAGTTAAATAGTAGTGGAGAGTATATTGTATGTTACGACCCACTAGATGGCTCTAGTATAGTAGATTACAATCTATCTGTTGGCTCTATATTTGGTATATATAAAGGTGGCTTAACTGGAAACGATTTAGTTGCTTCTATATATATAGTATATGGTCCAAGAGTAGAGATGATTAAAACACTAAAAGGCTCTAAACCAAAACACTATAGAGTTGTAGATAATAAGTTCCAATTTATAAGCGAAGTTACAATGGAGCAAAAGGGCAAAATTAATGCACCTGGGAGCACTCAGAAAAATTGGTATCCTCATCATAAAGAGTTAATAGAGTCTCTATTTGCTAATGGATACAGATTAAGATATAGTGGTGGGATGGTTCCAGATTTACACCAAATACTTCTAAAAGGCGGTGGCTTATTTAGCTACCCAGGAACTACAGATAAACCAAAAGGAAAACTAAGAGACCTTTTTGAGGTTATACCATTTGCATTGACATTTATAGAAGCTGGTGGAGAGGCTATAGATGATAAAGGAGTATCTCTTTTAGAACTTAAACCAGAACACCTGCATGACACTACCCCATGCTTTTTTGGCTCTAAAGATGAGATAGAAAAAGTAAAAAAGGCTTACAGTGTCTAAAGAAGAGATAAAAGATGAGTGGGTTATAGCTCTGGAAAAAAAGCTACAAGAGCTTAAAGAGTGTCAAATAAAAGAGGGTTTAAATAGTTGCATGAAGTGCCCAAAAGTGCTAGAGTGCGAGTTAAGAGCTAGTTATGTAAAAGCTGTTTACTCTAGTATGAATAAAGGCAGTGGTGGTGGATTTGAATTTTAAGGAGATAAAATATGAAAGCAGAAGATAGAAAAATTATAGAAGAGTCAATAAGGGTAATACCAGACTTTCCAAAACCTGGGGTGATGTTTAAAGATATTACAACAATGCTAAATAACCCTAAAGCTTACAATACTCTAATCAAACATCTTGTAGATAGATACAAAAGTTACAACTTGGATTATATAGCTGGTATAGATGCAAGAGGTTTTATATTTGGTGCAGCATTGGCATCTCATCTTAATATCGGTTTTGTCCCTATTAGAAAAAAAGGTAAGTTACCATATACCACAGTTTCCGAAAAATATTCACTCGAGTATGGATTTGATGAAGTTGAAGTTCATATAGATGCATTTAAAAAAGATGACAATTCAAAAGCAAGAGTTCTATTAATAGATGACCTTTTAGCTACAGGAGGAACAGCATCAGCAGCTACTAGGTTGATAGATAGAGTAGGAGCTGAGTGTGTAGAGGCTTGTTTTATAATAGAGCTTGCATTTTTAAATGGTGCTAAAAAATTAGATACTCCAATATACTCAATTATTAAAGAGTAGTATTCAATTTATGCACAATCTGTTTAAATAGGAGAAATTTTATCCTATTTAAGACTTTTTTTACCAAAATCTATTGACAACAACTTTTTTTTGTGATATAACAATATAAAATTTAAATTACAAAAGGTAACCAATGGCACAAGAAGAGGTAGATAAAGCCATAACTGGTGAATATAATCTTGGTTTCGAAATTGATATCGAACAAGATACTGTTCCACCAGGGCTGAATGAAGATGTAATAAAATATATATCTAATAAAAAAGATGAACCTGAATGGATGCTAGAGCTTAGACTTAAAGCATATAAAAAATGGCTTACAATGAAAGAGCCAACTTGGGGAAAGGTAGAGTATGAACCAATAGATTACAACTCTATATCTTACTTCTCTGCACCAAAAGAAGGAATTGATTCACTCGATGAGGTTGATCCTAAAATTTTAGAAGCTTATGACAAGCTAGGTATTCCACTAGAGGAGCAAAAGCAGTTAGCCGGAGTTAAAGTAGCTGTTGATGCTGTTGTTGATTCTGTTTCTGTTAAAACAACATATAGCGAAGAGCTAAAAAAGCATGGTGTAATTTTTTGCTCTATAAGTGAAGCTATTAAAGACTATCCAGAGCTTGTTAAAAAGTATATGTTTAGTGTTGTTCCAATGGCAGATAACTTTTTTGCTGCACTAAACTCAGCAGTATTTACAGATGGAACATTTGTATATATTCCAAAAGGTGTTAGATGCCCAATGGAGCTTAGCACATACTTTAGAATTAATGCACTAAATACAGGACAATTTGAGAGAACACTAATTGTAGCAGATGAAGGAAGTTATGTAAGCTACAACGAGGGCTGTTCTGCACCAACTAGAGATGAAAATCAACTCCATGCAGCTGTTGTTGAGTTAGTTGCTATGAAAGATGCTGAGATTAAATACTCTACTATCCAAAACTGGTATCCAGGGGATGAAGATGGAAAAGGTGGAATATACAATTTTGTTACAAAAAGAGGAATATGTGAAGGTGATAACTCCAAAATTTCTTGGACACAAGTAGAGACAGGTTCAAGTATAACTTGGAAATATCCAAGTTGCGTATTAAAAGGTGACAATTCAGTTGGAGAATTCTATTCTGTAGCTGTTACTACTTTAGCCCAACAAGCAGATACTGGAACAAAAATGATACATCTTGGCAAAAATACAAGCTCTACAATTATATCTAAAGGTATTAGCGCTATGAAGGGGCAAAATACATATAGAGGCTTGGTTAAGATTGGAGCAAATGCAGAGGGAGCAAGAAACTATAGCGAATGCGACTCTCTATTAATAGGTAGCCATTGTGGTGCTCACACATTTCCTTACCTAGAGAGTAAAGACTCTATCGGACAAGTTGAACACGAAGCTACAACAACAAAAATTAGCGACGAGCAACTATTCTATCTTCGCCAAAGAGGCATAAATGAAGAGGATGCAGTCAGTATGATTGTTCACGGATTTTGTAAAGAGGTTTTCTCTCAGCTACCAATGGAGTATGCAGTAGAGGCAAGAGCATTATTAGAATTAACACTAGAAGGAAGCGTTGGATGAGTAAAGTATTAAAGATAAAAGATTTAAAAGCAAAAATAGGTGAAAAAGATATATTAAAAGGTTTAAACCTAGAGTTAGAAGAGGGAAAAGTTCATGCAATTATGGGTCCAAATGGCGCTGGTAAATCTACGCTATCTAAAGCTATAGTTGGACACTATGATGTTGAAATAACTGATGGCGATATAGTATATAAAGACAAATCAATAAAAGAGAATGAGCCAGAAGAGAGAGCTTTAGAGGGTCTTTTTTTAAGTTTTCAAAACCCTGTTGAGATACCAGGGGTTAATAATGCATACTTTTTAAGAACAGCTGTAAATGCAAAAAGAAAGCATGAAGGCAAAGAGGAGTTAAATGCTGCTGAATTTTTAAGAGAGATGAAGAGTAAAATAGAAGAGCTAGGAATGAAAAAAGAGCTAATAAATCGCTCTTTAAATGAGGGCTTTAGTGGTGGAGAGAAGAAGAGAAATGAGATATTGCAAATGATGATGCTTGAACCTGATGTAATTATTCTTGATGAGATAGATAGTGGGCTTGATATCGATGCTCTAAGAGCAGTAAGTGAAGGCATAAATAAAATGAAAGATGGCAAAAGAAGCTTTTTGGTAATTACACACTATAGCCGTATTTTAGACTATATAAAACCAGATTATATACATGTATTAAAAGATGGACAAATAGTTCACACAGGCGGTCCAGAACTTGTTGAAAAACTTGAAAAAGAGGGCTATGAGTCTCTTGGGAGTTTATAATGAAGTTAGATATTTTAAATGCGCTCGATAGCAAAAAAATATTAAAAGAGCTAAATGCTTCACACTCTAAAGAGTTGGCTGCATCTAGGTTAGTAGAGCTAAAGTTGCCAAATAAAAAAAGTGAAAAGTATAGATATTTTGATATTGAACCACTTATACAAAAAGATTGGAATTTTACTAAAAAAGAGCCAATACAAGTAAAAACTGGTAAATCAATAGTTATAAAAAATGGTATAGTTGAACAGTTGTCTAATTTAGAGGGTGTTGAAGTAGAGATGAAAGAGTTTAACGACATAGATAGCCAACACTTTGACTCTTTATACTATTTGAGCCATCTTTTATGTGAAAAAGCTATCATAATTAGAGTAAAAGATGAAACAAAATTAAATATAGAGCATATTGTAACAGAAAATAATTGCCTAATAAGCTACAGAATTGTAATACTCTCAGATGCTAATACTCACACACAAATTTATGAAACATATAGTGGAGATGCCAAAGATACTCTTCTATTAACTGGTTATGATATTTTTATTAGTAGAGATTCAACTCTAAAATTTATTAAAAATCAAACTATAAATAACAATAGCTATACACCAATATCAACAAATAGGTATAAAGTAGATAGCAATGCCACATTTAAATTGGGAACTTTTGATTTTATAAAAGATAATGGCTTAAATATTTTTAGAGTAGAACTTAAAGAGAGTGCTAATTTCGATGCTTCTCATCTTTTATATGCCAATGGTAAGGTAAAAGGTGGAACAATATCAGAGATTATTCACGAAGGAAAAAGCTCGAACAGTAATCAAATATCTAAAAATATCTTAGATAACAATGCAAGAGGTATATTTGATGCTTTAATAAGAGTTCAAAATAGTGCCAAATGGACAAAAGCTGACCAAAACTCTAAATCTGTTCTTCTTCATAGTGGTGCATATATGGCAAGTAAACCACAATTAGAAATCTATATAGATGATTTAGAAGCAAGTCACGGCTCAACAACTGGGCAATTAGATGAAGCACAACTATTCTATCTGCAAAGTCGTGGAATCAATAAAGTAGATGCTAAAAAAATGTTAATTATTGCATTTGCAAATGAAGTTATTTCTAATATAGATGATGAGTATATTAAAAATGTAGTTCACACACACTTTGAGAGTGCCTATTACGGAAAATCCAATTTAGAGTGTTTAGAGACATGCCATAGCTGTGAAGATATGGTATTAGAAGAAAATTAATAAAAGAGGTTTAATTATGAGTAGAGTAGAAGATGTTGTAGCTAAATATAAAGAGGATTTTGAACTATTTGAAGATGCAAACTCTAAAATGGAGTATATTTTTGATTTAGGCAAAAAGCATAAAACCTTGCCAGATGAGTTAAAAAATGATGAAACATATATAGATGGATGTGCATCTGATGCTTGGCTTAGTGCTGAGTGTAAAGATGGCAAACTTATTTTAAGAGGTGAAGGCACAAGCGAAATGGCAAAGGGAATGCTAACTATGCTACTAGATATCTTTAGCGATAAAGATGCCAAAGATATATTAAGCTATGACCCGCAAAGACTTTCTGATTTGGGTATTGTTGAGCTTCTCTCTCCAGTTAGACAACAAAGCATGGAAGCTTTTTTAAACAAAGTTTATACATATGC
>JALSPE010000173.1 GCA_026986085.1 Campylobacteraceae bacterium
TTTTTGGAGCTACAAAGTCGATATCTTTATTTTGTTTATGCAATTGCCAACCAATTCCATCCCAACCAGACTCTACAACAACACCATTGTTTGTCATATTTGCTTTTTGTGTGTCGCCACTTGTCCAATAGTTTTTAACTAATTTTTTACTCTCGATAAGTTTTTTAGTTACCTTTTCGATTAAAGCTTTATACTTTTCTTTATCGTTATATAGAGCAAATGGGTTCTCTCCCATACCAAAAGCTGCACCAATTAAAAGTGGTCTTTTAAGTCTATACGAAATTTTACCAGCATATTTTGGGTTCCAAAGGTCAGACCAATCTTTTGCTTCTGGAGCCTCTTTTTTATTTACAATTAATCCTGTTGTTCCAAAGCAAAATGGCACTGCATAACCTTTGCCATCAACTCCACTGTTTTTCTTAACAGCCTCTAGCATAGATGGAATAATCTGCTTTGTATTTACCTTAGAGTAATCAATTGGCTGATAAATTGGGAATTTCTTTTGAACAAAGCTAATTCTATCTTGGCTAGGCTGAGCTAAATCAAAACCACCACCTCTTGTTGCTCTAAGCTTTGCAATCATCTCTTCATTATTAGAGTAAGTAATTTTAAGCTTAATACCTGTCTCTTTTTCAAACTTGTCAACAAGTGCTTTTGGTGTATAACCTTTCCAAGTGATAATTCTTAAAACCTCTTGAGCACTTATTGCACCACTACTCAACATTAGAGCTAAAGCTCCTAGCGTTATTTTTCTCTTCATAAATCTCTCCTTTAATTGATATGTTTATTATACAGTTAAAAAGGTAACCAAAAGGTAACAATTAAATATAGAGTTATATTCGTAGAAATTTTGTTAGATATAGTAGCAGTTGCCTAAATATTAGGCAGTTTTAGAACTTTTTATTGATTTAAATCAAGTTTTATAACTCTTGAGGCTAATATTATTGTAGTGTGGAGTTTTATTTAAACACCAATTAAATATTTAGGAGGAAAGTATGACTTTCAAGACATCGGTGGAACTTTTAGCGTTTCATAATGTTGCTTACACAATTTATGCAATGCTTATTATATCTGTAATTGCTTGGTTTGCTTACAATTTAACACGCCCTCAAAAGGCAAAAGCGATTGTAAGAATACCATTTTACACATATATAGGCTTTCTAGTGGCTATGGGTGTTGGGCACCATATATTTACTTACAACACTATACCTTGGGTATCAGAAGATATTATGAGGCACAATATAAAGCCAGATAAGACTTTTGATATTAAGATTGCTAATCATAAGTTTGAAATGCCAGGAAAGATGGAGATTAAAAAAGGTGAAAAGGTTCTTTTTAATGCTCATAGCTCAGACTTGGTTTATGGATTTGGTCTATTTAGACAAGATGGAACATTGGTATCTCAGATGCAGGTAAATCCAGGTAGCAAAAATGACCTTTTGTGGACATTTAATGAGTGTGGAGAGTTTGATGTTCGCTCAACAGAATATGCTGGTCCAGAGGGTAACAATATGTTTGTTAAAAAAGCTGTTATTGTAACAGGTTGTGATAAAGGAGGAAAATCATGAGTGTAATGAGTGGAACAAATTTTGATGCTTCTAAACTTACGGCTCTTCAAAAGGTTACGCTAAGAGCTGTGGTTATGAGTTTTCTATTTTATGGATTAGCTTCGATAGAGGGAACATTAATGAGAATGGCTCTTATTAATCCATCACTTCCTCCAATAGAAGGACACGCTGCACACTACTTTTCGATTATGACTGTGCATCCAATTATTGGTATTTTTGGTTCGACTTATCAGCTTGTATTTGCAGCTTTTATGTTTTTAATTCCATACTTAACAAAAAAACCACTATATAGTGTAGGTGTGGCAAACTTTGTTTGGATAATGATTACACTAGGTTCTGCTTTAGCTTGGATAGCAGCATTTGTATGGAGCTACGCACCACTTTATACGCTATATTGGCCTCTTCCTGCTGATACAGAGCAGTTTAAAGTAATTGGTGGTATTGTCTTTATTGTTGGAGTTGCGCTAATTATGGTTGGAACATTAGCATTTATTTACAATATTTATGCGACAATTTTTGCAAAAGTTGGTATTCATGCAAATAAGACTACAAAAGAACTTTTGATATCTGGTTTTGGTATAGATGGTATGCTTAACCTAATTAATAAATTAAGAGGTAAGCCACCATACACAAAAGAACCTGCACTCTCTTTGCCTGTTGTTGCAATATTTAGAGGGACTGTAGATACATTTTTAGATGCTTTAGTAATTTTAGGAGCTGGAATTTTAGTTTTAGTTTACCTAATTGCAGATGCAAGTGGATTAAGTTGGAATGTTCATGCTATTGATGCACTGCTTTATAAAAATTTCTTCTGGTGGGGGCTTGACCTTGTAGCAGATGGACTTGTATTGATTTATGTAGCTGGTAGCTGGTATCTACTTGCAACACTAATTACTGGCGAGAAGCTCTTTATGGAGAATGTTGCAAGAGCGGCTCTACTTCTTGAGCTATTTGTCTCTTGGATGGTTTGGTCTCATCACTTACTAGCAGATCAAGGGCAACCAGAGATGATGAAGTTGATATCTGGTGAGATGGTTACAGCATTTGAGTTGCTAACTCAAGGGTTGGCACTATTTATTACGCTAATGACACTATGGAAAGCTAGACCACTAAAAATGACATTCCCTCTTAAATATCTTTTAGGTGGGCTTCTTGGTTTTGGATTAGCCGTTCCAGCAGCTATTATTCAAGCAGATATGGGTATGAATAGAATACTGCATAATACTCAATGGATTATAGGAGCGCATGTTCATATTGCACTTTTAACTGGGCTTTATATGACACTCTATAGTGTTGTTTATGTATTGTGGCCACTTGTTACAAATGATACAAAACTATACTCTACAAAGTTGGCAAATGCTCACTACTGGCTACACTTAATTGGTAGTATAGGAATGGGTGCATTTATGGGAATGGCAGGATTAGAGGGGATGCTTAGACGCCACTTCTATATGGATGGAGAGTTTAGAACATTTATGATTTTAGCTGGAATATCTGCCATTATGATGGTTACAGCTTGGGTTTTGTTTATGATAAATATTATTATGTCTGTTGGAATAAAAGGGTTAATTGGAATCTTTTTACCAGCAAAAGATGATACAGCAACATTTGGAATTGAGCCTCAACCATCAGTTGTAGCTCAACAAAAAGCGTAGCCAAATAAGCTTTGCTCATTTGGTGTCCAATCAGAATAAAGAGCAAAGCGCGAGGACAACCACACTAGGTAGGTCTCTGTGATAGTGCAGTCAAACGGACTTTGTTCGTTTGGCGTCCAATTAAGATAAAGCTTCATATTAAAAACTTAAAGTATAAAGCTATTTATAAAAGTTTAGCTTTAAACTTTTGGATTTTATATAGATAAAGACTAATAAAGCATAAGAGAAAAGGGTAAAAGCTTCCTGCAGAAGGAAACTCAGCGTTAGCGTAGTCAAACGGACTTGTTCGTTTGGCGTCCAATGAGGAAAAGACTCAGCGTTAGCGTAGTCATGTGAGCTTTGCTCATTTTGTGTCCAATAAAGTAAAAGCGCAAAGCGCGGGGGCTTCCTGCCGAAGGAAACTCAGCGTTAGCGTAGTCAAACGGACTTGTTCGCTTGGCGTCCAATCAAGAGCGCAAAGCGCGAGAGCCCTCTGCTGAAGAGAACTCAGCGTTAGCGTAGTCAAACGGACTTGTTCGTTTGGCGTCCAATGAGGAAAAAACTCAGCGTTAGCGTAGTCATGTGAGCTTTACTCATTTTGTGTCCAATAAAGTAAAAGCGCAAAGCGCGGGGGCTTCCTGCCGAAGGAAACTCAGCGTTAGCGTAGTCAAACGGACTTTGTTCGTTTGGCGTCCAATGAGGAAAAAACTCAGCGTTAGCGTAGTCAAACGGACTTGTTCGCTTGGCGTCCAATCAAGAGCGCAAAGCGCGAGAGCCCTCTGCTGAAGAGAACTCAGCGTTAGCGTAGCAAAAGGAGCTTTGCTCATTTTGTGTCCAATAAAAAGGAGAGAATTTGCTAAACATAAAAAGAGTTATAGATGAAATTATGCATGTAGGATTATATGATTTGGTTTTGCAAGATGTCCAAAAATTTGTAGGCAAAGAGAAGCCAACCTCTAGTGAGGTAAAAGAGGCAATAGATAAAAAGCCAGAAATTTTAAGAGAGTATATGCAAACAACCATAGAGTATAATCTCAGTAATATTCACTTAAAAGATATAGATTTAGAGACCATTAGTGATAAAAAAGCCAAAGAGAAGGCAAAAGAGATAAATAGCAATTTAAATACTCTAAGAGATATAGAGAAATATACGCTAGATTTTGAGCAGAGTCCAACACTGGTTTTAATATTTTCAGTTGAGTTTTTTGTGCTCTTTTCGGTGCAGTATTTTATAGTTTTACTAGATTTAAAAGAGTGGCAATGGTGGATATATACACTCTTTGCCCTATCTATTGCAATTGCTTGGTGGTATGCAAAGAAGGTTCAAAAAAAGTATATAAAAAATAGTAAACTCTATAAAAAGATATATAGTAAAACGCTAGAGCTAATTGAGGAGTTAGAGAGAGATGGATATATTAAAAAAGATAATTTATATATAGAGAGTTGCGATGAGCACATTTAAGCCAATAGAGATAAGCTTTAAGTGGGATAGTCAAAACTTTAAAAAGGCTTTTGAGAGTGCTTACACTTATGAGTATAAAAATTCAGCTAGACGCTACATTGGATGGTTTTTTATAGCAATGGCCCAATTTGGAGTGGTAGCTGCTCTAAAGGGTGGAGTTTTTGGATTGTTGCTACTATCTACACTACTAATTTTCTATTGGTATGTCGCTAAAAAGTGGTTGCTATTTAAAAGAGCATTAAGAGCATACGAAAACTCTTCCTTAAAGGATAAAGAGATAAAGCTATTTGCAAGTAAGAGTGGTATAGAGCAAGATAAAAATTTAATAGATTGGAGCAGTATAAGAGGAGTTGTGCCTGTTGGTGATGATATTATGCTATACTTAGAGGATAGACCATACTATATACCAGCATTAGCATTTAAATCTATAGAAGATAAAAATAGCTTTAAAGAGTTAGCAAAGAGTAAAGGAAAATTGTATGATTAAAATAAAACATTTACCACAATATATAATATTACTATTATTGATTCTTTTGGCAATATTAGAGGGTTGGACATACTATTTAGGAACACCCAAAGTAACCTTTAAGAGATTAATTGGCTCAAGCGTATATCCTCAAATTGAGGATATATCTTTAAGACGCTACAAAAAAGGTAAAATTTCACCACACCTATTTAACATAAAAACCAAAGATAAAAGAGCTGTTTTGACTCAATTAATCAAAGATTGCAAAGCGCAAGAGATTGATAGCAGTAAAATTCCAAACGAGGTAAAAGGTGTAGATAAAGAGATGATAGTCGTAGTTCAAAAATCTCCATATATCTATTTAAGCAAAAGCTACAATTTATCAAAACCAAAGGAGGGTAGAATGTGTTTAATATTTAGTGATAAAGATAGTATATATCTTTTTATAAATGGTAATTTAGAATGACAGAGTATCTATATATGGGCATTATAATCCTATTTGTTATAATACTGTTAGTTGTTGCAAAAGTTGAAGATGATGAAGATATGAAAAAGGGAGAAGAGTAGATGAAGAGTTTTATTAAATTTTTAATTTTTTCACTGTTAATAATAGCTGGATTTATTATATATAATATTATCTACCCATCAGAAGGTATGGTAGTTAGACAAGATGGGAAATGGGTAGTTTTAGAGCATAATATTACAAAGTAGCCAAATAATGTATCATATTTTTTAGTAAAAATATTTCAATATGACATATTATTGACGCAACATTAAAATATAGATTATAATTTAGATGCGATTAACGCAAATATATTAAATTTAAAATAGTCTATAAAAGGAATTATATGTTTACAATATTTATAGAAATATCACTAATATTAGCAATAGCAACTGTTGCTGTAAGTAAAGTATTTTTTAAAAAAGGTTAAAGATTGGGATTAAATATTTTTATAACTCTTATTATTTTTATTATTTTAATAGTTATATTAACCAACAAAACAAATTCTAACGGTAATCAAAAAGCCAATAAACCAAAAACCATAGCAGTATCTTTACTGCTACTTATTGTAGGAATTGTTATATTTTATGAGATATTTTATATAACTTAACTTTCACACTTAAATAATTATTACAATACTAATAAACTAAAACTTTTAAAGTAAAGTTTGTTGCTCTTATTATCG
>JALSPE010000174.1 GCA_026986085.1 Campylobacteraceae bacterium
ATGTAGCAAGTAAAACTGGGCTTGGTGAGACAGTTCAAGATACAGGAGATATTAGAAATTTAAAAACCTGTATAGAAGATATGAAACTCACATATACAACAAGAAGAGTAGAAAACTCTGATAGTATGGCGTGTAATATGTTAAAATGTTTTAGTGTAGATTTAGGAGAGAATGAAAAAGATGGTATTATCAATATCAAAGGAAGTGACACTGCTGATGCAAGTTGCTTTGAAGAGGGTGGAGTATATGACCAAGCCGAGGCTAAAGGTTTGGTCGATGCGCCAGATGATACAAAAGAGTATAAATTAGATGGAAGAATTAATAGCATTAAATACTAATAGATATGCAATAAATAGACAGTAAAAACAATTTCAAACAATACAAACGGACACGCGAATTCATTCGCGTTTAAATATCAAATAAGTTACAAAGTTAATATTTAGCTAGATTAACTTTCCTCAGAACTTTATTGATTAACTCTAAAAAATCGATGATGGTAGCTTGATTATTACCACACCAATTAATATTCTAAAATTTAAGAGTATTAATCAAAGTAATAATAACTTAACTTTTACACTTAAATCATCAATATTTTATAATGCTAGTAAGTTAAAGATTTTAAGGTAAAATTTATTACTCTTCTTATCGGACCCTCGAATTTATTCGAGGCAATAGCCCAAAATTAACTTTTTATCTCAAATCGACGCGAATTAATTCGCGTGTCCGTATTATTTGATATTTGTTTTATTATTTAGCATAACAATTTAACTTTTTCACTTAAATTGTCATTTTATAGTGCTAATAAGCTATAATCAATATTTGATACAAAAGTTATAATACCTCTTGATATTATATATTAAAATTTTCAAATAACTTATTTATGGGTATTTTAAAAAATAAATAGTTCTTCTCAAGACATATGACAATTTGACATCAGATGCTGTCATAGCACTCTTTACTTTAAAATTTTAGTTAAAATTAGGTGATAATGTTAAAAATAAATATTACAAAAAATCAGCACAAAGTGTATTTAGTTGGCTTTTATTAAAAGTAACTTGTCTCTTAGCCAACCTCATAGTATTTATAACTATTTTTTGCTCTAACTCAATTTTGCTTAACTTACCATCAAAATAGTCTAAAACCTCTTTTATGCCAATAGATTTCATAGAGTTTGGCTCTCTTGTGTATCTATGTTCTAAATATGCAACTTCATCTATCAAGCCTAACTCTAGCATCTTTTTTGTTCGCTTCTCTACCCTTTCTCTTAGGGTGGTTCTATCTACTTTTATCTCATAAATTTTTAAATCTGGCTCAACTGCTTTAGCCCTATTCTCTTTAAAGTATTGGCTAGGCTTTAGAGAAGTTGCGTAAAATATCTGATATGCTCTCTCTAATCTATATCTATCTCCTTTTGCAATTTTACTCATATACTCTCTGTCAATATTTAACATCTCTTCATAGGCTCTGTCAATATCAACCAAACAATTTGCAACTCTTCTTTTTATATCACTGCTAATTTTTGGCATCTTGCTAATTCCATCTACTAAAACCTTTAAATAGAAGCTACTTCCACCTACAATTATAAGCTTTTTAGACTCTTGTTTTGCATAACTCTTAGCCACCTTAAATTCATCTAAAAATCTAATTACATCAAAACTCTCATCTGGATATAACACATCTACTCCAAAGTGTTTAACCTCTGCTAACTCCTCTTTTGTTGGCTTTGCAGATGCTATATCTATCTCTTTATACACACTCAAAGAGTCCACAGATAAAATTACACCATTATTCTCTTTGGCTAATTTTAGAGCTAAATCACTCTTTCCACTTGCTGTTGGTCCAACTATTGCTATAATATCATCAATTTTTTTCATACTGTAATGATATCATAAATCCAAATAGGGTAAAATTATAAAAAGGAGTTTTATGAATCTATATGATGCAAATAACCGTTTTAATCTTGCGAATATTGTAACATTCTCTAATGTTGCTCTAGGCGTAACAGCTCTCTATTTTGTTACCCAAAAAGAGTTTTTAGTAGCTATAATCTTAGCGTGGATAGCAGGAGGTTTAGATATTTTAGATGGGAAAATTGCTAGAAAATATAACCTTTCAAACGAATTTGGAGTTCAGTTAGATAGCTTTGCAGACTTTTTAAGTTTTGTTATAATGCCTGCATTTTTGCTATTTTACTCTTTAAACTTTAGTAACAATTTTACAAAATTTATTGTTGGCATAATCTTTATATACTACATAATTAGTGGACTTCGTCGCCTTGTAGAGTTTAACTTAAAAACAGATGCAGGTAGTGTAGATAAATTTTTTACAGGTGTTCCAACACCTCTTGGTGCAATATTACTTTGGATTTTATATCTAATTAGCCACACATTTGGCTTAATTACATCACCAATTATAATAGCCTCACTTGTAGCAACAATTGCTTGGAGCTTAAACTCAAAAATAAGAGTGCCACACCCATAATGAGTATAAAACAAAAATTAAAAAACTTTAAAGAACTTGTAATGTTTGAGCATACTATCTTCTCTATGCCATTTATATTTTTGGCAATGGTAGTAGCAGCAGACGGCTGGTTTGGCTTTAAGTTACTTTTGTTAGGAGCTCTAGCAGCAATTACTGCAAGAAACTTTGCAATGGGTGTAAATAGATACCTAGACCGCGATATAGATGCTCTAAACCCCCGAACAAAAAGCAGACCCTCAGTAGATGGTAGAGTAAGCACAAATGAGATGCTTATATTTATTGCCCTAAATGCTATAGGCTTTATTTTGGTAGCCTTTTTCATAAACTCTTTGGCACTTAAATTATCTATTCCTATTCTTTTAATACTGGGTGCTTATACCCTTTTTAAACGCTTTAGCTCTCTTGCACATATAGTCTTAGGTATCTCTTTAGGCTTAGCCCCAATAGCAGGAGCAATAGCAGTTTTAAACCACATTCCAAACTGGGTTTTACCTCTTAGCCTTGGGGTAGTATTTTGGGTAGCAGGGTTCGACCTTTTATACTCTTTACAAGATATAGAGTTTGATAAAAAGAACAATCTACACTCAATACCATCAAAATTTGGGGCAAAAAATACACTTTTAATTGCCCTAATATTCCATACTATAACTATAATTAGCTGGTATATATTTGTAAAAATGGCAAACCTACACACTCTAGGATATGTAGCTGTAGCTCTATCTGCCTTAATGTTAGGTTACGAACACTATCTTGTAAGAAAAGATTTTACAAAAATAGATAGAGCCTTCTTTACAGTAAATGGCTATTTAGGTTTTATATTTTTTATACTAATTACAGCAGATATAGCAATATGGAACTAAATAGTTTAATAAAAAGCACAACCCACCCAAGTTGGCACTCATTGCTAATTAATGCAGCAAATAAGCTAGATAAAGAGTATATAGAGTTTATAGAAAATGGCAACTATCTACCAACAAACAACCGCCTTTTTAACGCCTTTAGGGATATACCAAAGAGTAGCGTTAAATATATTCTATTTGGGCAAGACCCATATCCAAGAGAGCAAAGCGCTATTGGTGTTGCTTTTATAGATGGCTCTGTAGAGAATATTTTTACAGATAGTGGGTTAAGTAAAGAGGTAAATAGAGCAACCAGCCTTAGAAACTTTATAAAGATGGCTCTTGTAGCATCAAACAGGTTAAAAGGCAACAATACAACAAAAGATGCACTAAAAAACCTAAAAAAAGATGACCTTATAGACTCTATATACCAACTAAAAAGTAATTTTGAAAAGAGTGGCGTTTTACTTCTAAATGCATCTTTAATCTATACAGAGAAAAAAAGCTCATCTTATCATGCAAAAAAGTGGCAACCATTTATAAAAGAGCTTTTAGATAATCTAAATAGCGATATAGAGTTAATTCTATTTGGAAATTTTGCCAAAGATATCAAAAAAAAGCTCAATCCAAAACAGAAAACTATAGAGCTTGAACACCCATACAACATATCATTTATAACAAACCCAAAAGCCTTAAAACTATTTGGAGATATGAATCTACTTTTTCCACACTATTGTATGATATAATTAGAAAAAAGGATAACTATGAAAAAAATATCATATATCATAACTACCCTAACTATACTGTTGCTATTTACAAATTGCAACAGTAGCAAACAAGATAACAATAAAACAGTTCACAAAAGCGAACAAAAAGTATCAAATAGTGGATTCCAAAGAGTAGAAGAGCAAAAAACCAAGCCAGTAATTCTAAAGAGTCGCAAAAAAATAGAAGAGGATAAAGATGAGTTAAAAATACTTAATAAAATGGGTATCGATAAAACAAATGACGGAAAAATAGTAATAGAGCCCAAAAAGACAAAAGAGTTTTTAAATAGCATAACAAAGGTATTTGAATCAGAAGCAAAAAAGATAAAAGATAAAAACAAAGACCTAAAAGCAGAAGATTTAGGTATTCAGATGAGTAAAGATAAAATTATAATAAACCCAAAAAAGACAGAAGATTTTTTAGATAACCTAAGTAAAGATTTAGAAAATATAGCCAATGAGTTAGATAAAACTATAAAAGAGTAGCCACTCTCTAATGGCTAATTCTTATACTTTTTAGATATAATTCCATAAAATAACTACATTAAATGGAATTAATAATGAAATATATCTTTTTAGCCCTACTAATAATTGCTTCAACAGCTTGTAACAGCACTTCAAAACCAAGCAGTAATAACCACAATACTCAAATAGAAAAAGGGAATATTAACTCTAGTAGTCAAACTTCTATAAATATCTACTTCTCCAAGCAAAAAGGCAACTATCAAGGAGGAGTTGATGAAAAGATAATAGACTCTATAAATAACGCTAAAAAATCTATATATTTAGCAATTTATGAATTAACAAATAGAAAAATAACACAAGCCTTAATAGATGCAAACAACAGAGGTGTAGAGCTAGAGATTATTACAGATGACCAAACACTTAAAAGTAGCACAGAGTTTAAAAAACTTTCAAATAGTGGAATAGAGATATATACCGATAGCGATAAATACTCTCTAATGCACAATAAGTTTTTAATTATAGATAATAAAAAAGTCTGGAGTGGCTCTGGCAACTACACATACTACTCTTTCTATAGAAATTATGAAAACTATATAGAAATAGATAATCAAAAAATTGCAAACGCCTACTACAACGAATTTATAGAGCTATTAAACAATGAAAAAGTAGCTAAATGCTCAACAATTAACTACACAACCCTATGCTTCTCACCCGAAGATGATATTGAAAAAAAGTTAATAAATTTAATAAATGAAGCAAAAAGCGAAATAGATATTGCAATCTTTAGCTTTACAAGTAAACCAATATCAAATGCCCTTGTAGAGGCAAAAAAGAGAGGCATAAATATAAAAGTGGTCATAGATAAAGATTGGAGTAATCAAAACAGTAAATACTCTGTTGCCAAATTTTTAAGTGATAACAATATAGATATAAGAGTAGATGGTGGAAGCTTTAAACTCCATGATAAATTTATGATTATAGACAAAAAAGTAGTAGCTTCAGGCTCTTTTAACTACACAGCAAAAGCCAATAACAAAAATAGAGAAAATGAACTTATTTTCAAAAATAGCCAAATTACCAATAGATATCTAATAGAGTTTAATAAGATATATAGCCAAGCAAGTAACTAATAAAAATAGCTATAAAACGCGAATAAATTCGCGTGTCCACTACTTGAGGTTAAAACTATTGTCCATATCTTTCTAGGCATCTTCAATTTACACATTGCCATTTATTGTAATATAATTGGATGTAAGCCTTTAGGCTTACCTAGAATTAGGTAAAATTAAATCTTAATATAAATATTTATCTTGTAAATGTAGATAAACTTTTAGATGAAACTAAAGTCTCATATCCAATTTACTATTACAAAATAGTAAAATATTCTTTATTAATTTTGTGTAGAAAGATACAACTGCTACTCTGTTTGTGGACCCTCGAATTTATTCGAGGCAAAAAGCTTACACCTTAATCCAACTCTTAACCATAAACTCCCGACTTCACCTATCCCCACCACAAAAAAGAGTCAAAAGCCCAAAAATAGGGATATGAAAAGTGAGGGTTGAAATTGTAGTGCCTAGTAATATTACCTATTGATATTATTATAAAAGTATGCTATAATAAGCGTATGTTTATAAGAATAAAAAGAAGTAAAAATTCACCAAAGTGTGGCGTACAGATAGTTGAGTCTAAAAGAGTTGATGGAAAAGTTAAACAAAAGATTGTCAAACATTTAGG
>JALSPE010000175.1 GCA_026986085.1 Campylobacteraceae bacterium
TACACCTAATTTTAACTTATACTTTAAGGCAAACAGTGCCATTGCGATACCTGCTGAAAAAATTAAATATATAATAGACTTCTTGCAAAACTCATGAATTGAGAATATTTTTTAGTGTATATTAGATTTTATTTTATATCTTTGAAGGACTAGCCTTAGCTAATTCAAAAAGATAGAAAATGAAAGATGATGTGCAATAAATAATATGCTCTTTCATTGAGTTTTGCAAGAAGTCTAATGTCAAGGGCTATTAAGAATACCACTTAAACACTTAGTGTGTGGTATTTTTACTTATATTACAACGGACAAAAGTTAAACTTTTATATTAACTCTATTTTCCATAAATTTCATCAAGAATAGAGTTGATATATGATTTCACATCAAATTTAATTAAATCTTTTGGCTGTTCACCTATGCCTATATAGTAAATTGGCATCTTTAACTCATTTGCAATTGAGAGTATTGCCCCTCCTTTGGCTGTTCCATCTAATTTTGTAATAATAATTCCATCAATTCCTATCATCTCATTAAAAGCTTTTGCCTGATTAATTGTCGAGCTGCCTTGTGTTCCATCTAAAATTAGTAGTTTTCTGTGAGGAGCCCCCTCTAGTGCTTTATTTGCAATACGCACCATCTTTTTTAACTCTTCGCTTAGATTTACCTGAGTGTGTAATCTACCTGCTGTGTCTATTATTACATTATCTATATCTTTTGCAAGAGCAGATTTAATTGTATCAAAAACAACAGCTGAGGGGTCATGTCCTTGTCTTGTTGCTACTATTGGTATATCTAATCTCTTTGCCCAAAGACTCAACTGCTCAATTGCGGCTGCTCTAAATGTATCTCCTGCACCAAGCATAACTCTTTTGCCATCTTCTTTATATTTATATGCCAATTTAGATATTGTAGTTGTTTTCCCTGCACCATTTACTCCAATAATCATCTCAACAAAAGGTTTGTTACTATCTGGATATATCCAATTTGCTTTATAGTCAAAAATAGCTATTAAAGAGTTATATAGTTGGACTCTTGTAACCATTTGTGGTAGTTGCTCCAAGATACTCTCTATCAATTCATAATTTACATCTGCTTCAAGCAGAAGCTCTTCTAACTCATTTTTATCTACACTCTCTCTTTTTGGTTGAGATTCATCTTTTTCTGATTTACCAAATGCTTTTTTTATAAAACCAAACATTATTATCCTTATGTTGTGTTATAATATATTATCTTAGATTATAGCAAATTAAAGGTTATCTATGGATAAAAAAGCCATTTTTAGAAATAAAGCAAAAAAAGAGTTGAGCAAAATAAGGGTAAATAATTACAAAAGAGATAAGCTACTAATTGCACAATTGATAAATTATATTAACAAAAGTAAAATAAAAGATATAATGCTCTTCATTCCTCTAAAAACAGAACCAAATATATCTCCTCTAATTAAGCTATTAAGAGAAAAAGGGTATAATGTTTATGTTCCTTTTATTAAGGGTGATACATTTAAATTGGTAAAATATAGATTACCATTAAAAATAAAAAAATTTGGAATAAAAGAGCCAAATAATTCATATAGATATATTAAGAGTATAGATTTAGCAATAGTTCCTCTTCTAGGTATTGATAAAACTAATAGACGCATAGGTTTTGGAAAAGGAATGTATGATAGATTTTATAGTAAAAATGGCAGATATATAAAAAGAACAATATTTTTACAAAGAGATATATATTATACAAAAGAGTTAATTACAAATAGTTATGATATATCTGCTGACTATATCTTTGCAAACTCTGTAAAATTTATAGATATATAATTATTGGTTTACAAAAGGATAGAATTGTTGAATATTATAATACCATTTATTCTTTTTAATATAGGTATAGCAGTTGGTTGGTTTGTCTCTTTGCTATATGCAAAAAACAAGTTTAAAGAGTATGAGCTTGAAGCAAAGGCAAAAGCATCTATTATAAAAAATGAGGCTCAAAAGATATTAGAAGATGCAAAAGCAAAAGCAAAAGAGGAAGAGATTGAGTCTAAACAACTAAATATCCTCATAAAAGATAAAGAGAAAGCAGCAGAGAGAAAAATTAGACTCCTTAACGAAAAAGAGCAGAGACTAGATGAACTTATATTAGATGAGACAAAAAAGCTATCTGAACTTACAGATGAATTATCAAAAGTAGCATCTATGACTAAAAAAGAGGCAAAAGAGAAGCTTTTGGATATGCATAAAAAAGAGATAGAGGGCGATTTAGCCAAGATTTCTCGTAAAATGATAAAACGCTCCGAAGAGGAGAGGGATAAATTGGCTAATTATATGTTAGCTCAAGCAGTTGCCAGATATGCAGGAGATTTTGCAGGTGAGAGACTTATAAATACAATTAACATACCCAGCGATGAACACAAAGGTAGAATTATTGGTAAAGAGGGTAGAAATATAAAAAGTCTAGAGCAGCTACTTGGAGTTGATATTATTGTAGATGATACACCAGGTGTTATTTTGGTAAGTAATTTTAATCTATACAGAAGAGCAATAGCAACAGAAGTTATTAAACGACTTGTAGAAGATGGAAGAATTCATCCTGGTAAAATAGAAGAGGTTTATGAAAAGGTTCAGCAAGAGTTTGAACAAAAGATATATGAAGAAGGCGAGAAAGTTGTAATAGATTTAGGACTCTACCCTATGCATGAAGAGTTAATAAAGTTGCTTGGAAGATTAAAATATAGAGCTAGTTATGGTCAAAATGTTTTAATGCATACGCTCGAGGTTGCAAGACTCTCTAAATCTTTAGCAGCTGAGATGGGTGGTGATGAGAAGTTGGCTCTAAGGGCAGGGCTTCTACACGATATAGGAAAAGCACTTACACAAGACTTTGATGGAAGCCATGTAGATTTAGGTGCAGAGCTTTGTAAAAAATATAATGAAGACCCAGTAGTAATTAATGCAATATATGCACACCATGGACAAGAAGAGCCAAAATCTATAGAAGCAGCGGCTGTTTGTGCTGCTGATGCTCTAAGTGCTGCAAGACCAGGAGCAAGAAGAGAGGTTTTAGAGAGTTTTACAAAAAGAGTTAAAGAGCTAGAACAAATTGCCCTAAGCCACAAAGGCGTAATGCAAGCGTATGCAATTAATGCAGGTAGAGAAATTAGAGTATTTATAGACTCAATGGAGGTTTGCGATGATGAAATAGCTCTTTTAACCCACAATATTGCAAAAGATATTGAAGAGAAGCTTCAATATCCTGGTATAATTAAGGTTAATGCAATTAGAGAGACAAGGGCAGTATGTTTTGCCAAATAGATTCAATTCAAGGAGATTAAAATGAAAAAGATTATGTTTACAGTTGTGCTGTTTATTGGCTTGTTAAATGCAAATGTTGTATTAGATACAAATTATGGAAAAATTGAGCTTAAACTATTTAAGGATAAAGCTCCATTAGCAGTAGAAAACTTTACAAAGTTGGTAAAAAAAGGCTATTATAATGGTATAATTTTTCATAGAGTTATAAAAGATTTTATGATACAAGGTGGAGACCCAACAGGAACAGGAACGGGTGGAAGCTCTATATGGGGTAAAGAGTTTAAAAATGAGTATGCTCCAAACTTGGTATTTGACAGACCATACCTATTAGCTATGGCAAATAGAGGTCCAAATACAAATGGTAGCCAATTTTTTATTACCGTTAAACCAACACCTTGGCTAAATGGAAGCTATACAATTTTTGGAGAAGTTGTAAAGGGACAAAAAATAGTAGATAAAATTAGCAATGTTGCTGTATCTAAACCAGCAAATAAGCCACTAAAAGATGTCGTAATTAAAAAAGCTTATATTAAATAGATGGATTTAGAGAAGATTAGGCAAGAGAGAGAAAAGTGGCTAGAGTGGAAAAATATTAAACCACTTAAAGAGTCTGTAGATAAAATTGTAGCCACTTCTCCAAAAGTTTTAAATTATAAGTTGGGTGATACAATAGAGGTAGAGTTAGATAAAAGTTACGAAGATAGCTACTCAACCCTTATTACCGATTGTGCGAAGCTTATGCTCCCTTGGCGAAAAGGACCATTTAAGATTGGTTCTCTATTTATTGATAGCGAGTGGAGAAGCTATATAAAGTATAATCTACTAGAGCCACATTTTAATTTAGATGGTAAAAAAGTTGCTGATGTTGGCTGTAATAATGGTTACTATCTATTTAGAATGTTAGAGCAAAATCCAAAAAAATTAGTAGGCTTTGACCCATCAGCACTATTTTTTATGCAATTTAAATTTATTAACTCTTTTATTAACAGCGAAATTAAATATGAGATGTTAGGGATTGAGCATATAGAGTATTACGAATATAAATTTGATACAATATTTTGCTTAGGTGTATTATATCACCGAAGCGACCCCATAGGCTCCCTAAAGTCTCTTTATCGCTCCTTGGAAGATGGTGGAGAGTTGATTTTAGATACATTTATGATAGATGGCAAAGATGATATCTGTTTAACTCCAAAAGAGCGCTACTCTAAAATTCCAAATATCTATTTTGTTCCAACAATCAATGCACTTAAAAATTGGTGTTTTAGAGCAGGTTTTAAAAGTGTAGAGATATTAGAGATAAAAAAGACCGAGTTAAATGAGCAAAGAAAGACAGAGTGGATAAACTCTCAAAGCTTAAATGATTTTTTAGACCCACAAAATCCAGATATAACAGTAGAGGGATATCCAGCACCAAAAAGGGTATATATTAAGGCACTAAGATAGGCTTTTGCTAAGTGTTATTTAAGTATAATTTATCTACATTAACTTTGGAGATATTATGAAAAAATTTATATTGCTCACACTTCCATGCTTTATATTTGCATCTTACAATGCACAAATTAATCCAATTACACCAAATATTAAAGAGAGAATGATTAAAGGAAACTCATACAGAGCAGGGTGTCCTGTATCATTAAATAGTTTACGCTATATCACTCTAACATATGTCGGATTTGATGGCAAAGAGCACAGAGGTGAATTAATTGTAAATAAAGCAGTAGCAAAAGATATTGTATCTATTTTTAAAGAGTTATACAATATAAAATACCCAATTAAAAAGATGAGACTAGTCAGCGATTATCACGGAAGCGATTTTGCTTCTATTGAGGCAGATAATACAAGTGCATTTAATTGTAGATTTGTTGATGGAACGCATAAGTGGTCTAATCATAGTTATGGTAGGGCTATCGATATTAACCCTATAGAGAATCCATATGTATCTAAAAGAGGAGATATATCTCACTCTAAATCTTTAAAATATGGAGCAAGAGAGAGGCTATCAAATAGTGCAGATTGGAGAGCAGTAATTTTAAAGAGAGACAAAATTGTTAATATATTTAAAAAATATGGTTGGAGATGGGGTGGCTCTTGGCATTGCTGTAAAGATTATCAACACTTTGATAAGAAAAAATAGTATAGTATTTTATGAAATATTTTAAAATAATTTTAATATTTGCTACTGTTATTTATGCAAAAAATAGTAATAACTCTAACTTAATACTATCTGAAGATAATTTTATAAGCAGTGGTGTATATCACACTAATGCAAGTATAGATAGATTAAAGTATAAGAGCACAACAATTAAAGGAAAATATAGATTCTATAAAGATAAAACAGTAAACCCTTTTGTAATCGGTGGGTTTAGTTACTCGAGACAATATAGTAATAATTCAAATGATACTCTAAAAGCTTTAAAATTAGGTGGTGGTTTAAATTACAAATTAAATAACAATATAGATTTAACTACCCAATATATATCTACACTATCATTTAGCTCCTTAAAGAATTTGACAGTAGATAAACAATTAAATAGCTACTCTACATCTCTAAATTACCATACAAAATTGAAATCTATAAATCCATATTTTAATAGTAAAGTTACCTTTAATAAACTAAAAGATATAGATGGATTCTCTATAAATTTAGAAGGAGGGGTAGTCTCTAATAAAATTACAAATATTTACAGCTATCCAATATACACAAAAGCATACTTAGGCTTAAGTGCTTACGATAAAACTCTATCAAAAGTAGTTAAATTCAATAGAGCTTATAGTGCCGGAGTAGAACTCTATTGGAAAATTGGAAAAATTTTAAAATATAAAAAACTAGATAACCTATCTATTGCTATAAAAGCACAAAAGAGTTTAGGTAATAATAACTTTAACGGAGAAAAAGTTGGAGTTGGCTTGAAGTTGCTAAAGTTTTAAAATAGATTAGATTATTTTTTAT
>JALSPE010000176.1 GCA_026986085.1 Campylobacteraceae bacterium
CGCAGATAGCAAATAAAACAACTATAGAGTATATAGAAAAAGATAGCAACGAAAACCCAGCTGATACAAATGATTACGATAAGTAAAAGAGTTAAAAGAGTTTCTCTTTTAACCTAGATTATAAAGAGAGTATAAAACTTTTTATAATAGCAATATTTAAACTTTACAAAATAAAGAAAGATACGCATCACTTATTAATCATATGATAGTTAATAAAAGTTATAAATACTACTTTTTACGGACACGCGAATTCATTCGCGTCTATTTGGGGTAAAAAGTAAATTTGGGCTATTGCCTCGAATAAATTCGAGGATCCAAAAAGAGTAATAAACTTTACTTTAAAAGCTTTAGAACTTACTAACATTATAAAATATTGATGATTTAAGTGTGAAAGTTAAATTCACACACTAAAGAATAAAACAAATTTAAAACAATACGGACACGCGAATTCATTCGCGTCTATTTGGGGTAAAAAGTTAATTTGGGCTATTGCCTCGAATAAATTCGAGGATCCAAAAAGAGTAATAAACTTTACTTTAAAAGCTTTAGAACTTACTAACATTATAAAATATTGATGATTTAAGTGTGAAAGTTAATATCTCTATTTTAGAAGAACCTTTTTTTTAAAGCCTTCTATGTTTATAAAAGTCTATATAGAGCAATTAGCTCTATATAGAAGAATTATTATTTATCTACTTCTTTTTTGGGGTAACATACATATTTATATATCTACCCTCTTGTTTTGCAGGGCTTTCTAGGTTGCCTATATCTTCTAGTAGTGGCCAGATATTGTTTAGAACTTCCACACCAAGTTGAGGAGTTGCCATCTCTCTTCCTTTTAGAAAAACACGAAGTTTTACATGCTTACCTTTTTCTAAAAACTCTCTAGCGTGTTTAACTTTAAAGTCTATATCGTTTTGAGCAATCTTGCAAGAGAACTTAACTTCTTTTACATCAATTTTCTTTTGATTTTTCTTTGCCTCTTTTTTCTTTTTCTCTTGCTGGTATTTATATTTACCATAATCCATAATTTTAGCAACTGGTGGCTTTGCATCTGGCGAAATTAAGACTAAATCTAGTCCCTCTTCATCTGCTTTTGCTAAAGCTTCATCTTTAGATAGAATACCTAAAGCACCTTTTGCATCGCTAATTACTCTTAATTCATTAACTCTGATAGCCTCATTCATTAATGGACCATCTTTTTTACCACCTTTTCTCATATTTTGCTTGCTCAAATTTCTCCCTCTTTTATTTCATTTAGTAATTGTAACATAAAATCATCTACATTTAGATTATACTGCTCTTTTTTTCTTCTATCTCTTATTGCTACTGTGTTGTTTTGAACCTCTTCATCACCAATTATCGCAACATAAGGGACTCTTTGCTTCTCTGCTAGACGAATTCTTTTATTTAAAGAGTCATTTTTATCGTAAACTTCACAATCTATCTCTTCATTCGCGAATTTTGCTGTAAGTTCTTTTGCAAATTGAATATGCGACTCACTAATTGGAACAAAAATAACTTGTGTAGGTGCCAAGAAAGTTGGGAACTCTCCTGCGTAATGCTCTGTTAAAATTCCAATAAATCTTTCAAAACTTCCTAAAATTGCTCTGTGAATCATAACGGGCTGTTGTTTTTGATTATTCTCATCAGTATATTCCATCTCAAATCGTTCAGGCAAGTTAAAATCTACTTGAATGGTTGCACATTGCCACTTTCTGCCAATTGCATCTGTTATCTTAACATCTATTTTAGGACCATAAAATGCTCCTCCACCCTCATCTATATTATAACTTAAACCTTGGCTCTCTAATGCATCTTTTAAGCCCTTAGTTGCCAAATCCCAAACTCTGTCATCTCCAATTGCTTTATCTGGCTTCGTTGAGATATCCATCTCATACTCAAAACCAAACTTTTTATAGATAGCATCTACAAATTCAACAACCTCTAAAACAACATCTTTTATCTGCTCTGGTGTGCAGATGATATGTGCATCATCTTGAGTAAATTCCCTAACTCTAAATAGACCATGCAACACTCCACTCTTTTCGTGGCGATGCACAAGCCCATACTCAAAAAATTTAATTGGTAATTCGCGATAACTCTTTGGCTTATGCTTATATACCAAAATATGACCAAGGCAATTCATAGGTTTAATCCCATACTCCTGCCCATCAATCTCGGTTAAATACATATTTTCGCCATAACACGCATAGTGACCGCTTGTTCGCCACATATCAGCTTTTAAAATTTCAATTCCTCGAACAGGCTCATACCCTCTAACTCTATGTGCTTTCCACAGTATCTTCTCTAACTTTGCACGAAGTTTAGCCCCTTTTGGTAGCCAAAATGGCATACCAGCAGCTGCTTCTTCACTAAACATAAATAGGTCTAAATCACTGCCCAACTTTCGGTGGTCTCTCTTTTTAGCCTCTTCTAGCATAGTCATATGCTTTTTAAGTGACTCTTTATCTGCAAATGCGATACCATATATTCTAGTTAGCATCTCTGCATTTTCATCGCCTCCAAGGTAAGCTCCAGCAACTCTTAAAAGCTTAATATTAAAAAGATATCCAGTATTTGGAGCGTGAGGTCCCCTGCAAAGGTCTTCAAAATCGCCTTGTTTGTATATACTAACTTTATCATCTGGTA
>JALSPE010000177.1 GCA_026986085.1 Campylobacteraceae bacterium
GTGTTAGCAATTCAAAAAGTTCATCCATTGTTCCAAAACCACCAGGATAGACCACCATACCTTTAGAGCGTTGAAAGAAGTGAAATTTTCTAATAGAGAAGTAGTGAAAGAGTAAGCAAAGCTCTGGTGTGATATATGGGTTTGGGTGTTGCTCGAAAGGGAGTTTGATATTTAACCCAATAGAGTTTGCTCCAACTTCCCAAGCACCCCTGTTAGCTGCTTCCATAATTCCAGGACCCCCACCAGTCATTACAATAACGCTATTATCTTGAGGAGATTTACCACTTTTACCAATAATCTTGCCAAGTTCTCTTGCATCTTCATAAAAGTAGCTGTTATTTAAAGCTTTTGTTGCTCGTTTTATCTCTTCGATATCACCCTTTTTGCTAATTAACTCATCTACTCTTTTTTTAGCCACCTCTTGAGGCAGAGTTCTAGCACTCCCAAAAATAGCTATAGTATGCTCTATTCCATACTTTTTCATAGCCAATTCAGCCTTTAGATAATCTAATTCAAGCCTTACTCCACGAGTTTCATACTCTTTTAAAAACTCTTTATCATCCTCTGCTAATTTATAGGTAGGAGATTTTAAAATTTCCTCTAATAATTTTCTCTCTTTTTCGCTATAGTAATCCAATATTAAACCTTTATCTTATTGTAACACCAACTAATATCTCTATTTTACACAATTTAAGCTTTTATATAATAGAAATAGTAGTAAATTGAAAGTAATTTATAAGATTAGATAAATTTAAAAGCTAACTAAAATATACTACTCTTATGTTGATTTTTTATGATTGTTAAGTGAGATATTTGTAGAACGCGAATGAATTCGCGTGTCCGTTTTGTCTGAAGTTGCTTTTTTAATGTTTGTCTTAACTTACACGCCTATCTTAAAGGAGTATGTAAAAGTTAAACTACTTCATATTTGATGCTAAATCAATTAAAAATTATTCTGGACCCTCGAATTTATTCGAGGTAAAAAAGTTTAAACTCCATTAATAAGCCTAAATAGACGCGAATGAATTCGCGTGTTCGTTTTGTCTGAAGTTGCTTTTTTGTATCTATTTTTTACATTTTAGATGCAACAAGTTTTGCCAAATCGTAAAGACGACTTGCATATCCAAACTCATTATCATACCAAGCCATAATTTTTACCATTTTGCCACCAACTACTTGAGTAGATAGAGCATCTACAATTGATGAGTGAGAGTTTCCTAAAATATCACTAGATACAACTTCATCAAAAGTTACTTCTAAAACACCCTTTAATCTAGCTTTACTTGCCTCTTTAAGAGTATTATTTAATTCATCAACAGTTACCTCTTTCTTTAGGTTTGCAACAACTTCTGTAATTGCACCATCTGGCACTGGAACACGAAGAGCCATAGCGGTCATTTTGCCCTCTAAACTAGGAATAACTTTAACAGTAGCTTTAGCCGCACCAGTTGTTGTTGGAATAATATTTTGAGCAGCTGCGCGACCACGGCGATGTTTACCTGGTTTTTTTCTATCTATTGTAACTTGACTAGAAGTGTATGCGTGAGTTGTAGTAATATGAGCACTCTCTACCCCAAAATTATCTTCTAAAACCTTCATTACAGGAGCTAGAGAATTTGTTGTGCAACTAGCATTTGAAATGATATGGTGTTTATCATTATCATATAAATCTTCATTTACACCAAATACTACTGTAATATCTTCTTCTTTTGCAGGAGCAGAAATTAAGACCTTCTTTGCACCAGCATCTATCATTTTTTGAGCATCTGCTCTTTTTGTAAATTGCCCTGTGCACTCTAAAACGATATCTATATCTTCAAATGGCAATTTTGCTGGGTCTCTTTGGCTAATTATCTCTATCTTTTTTCCATTAATTATTAAATTTTTCTCATCTGCTTCTATAGTAGCAGGAAAACGCCCGTGAACTGAGTCGAACTTTAACATATATGCTAAATCATCAGGTGTTCCACTACCCCCATTTGCCATAACAATCTCTATATCATTTTGACTATCTGTAACATAGTTCCAAAGCACCATTTTACCTATTCTACCCAAGCCATTAATAGCAACTTTTTTCAATTTAACCCCTTTTGTGTAACAATTTATATGAATTTTATCTAAAAATATTTATAAATTTAACTAATTTTTATAATTATTCGTTAAAATCGAAAATATATAAACAGGAGTAAAATACTCCGAATTAAAATTTAAAGGATTTTTATGATAGCAGCAATGCCACAACCAGCTTTTTATATATTTAAATGCCAACAAAGTGCACCTCCGGGAATGCCAAAGCCAAGTTGCGTAAGTCAAAATAACCCTGAATCACAAGAGCTATTTGGATATATGGCTCAACAGCTTATGACAAAAGGAGTTATGGGAACAGTTCAGCCAATTCAGACAAGTTGTCTTGGGCGTTGCCAACAAGGTCCAGTTATGCTTGTAGAGCCAGGGCATACAATGTATGTAGATTTAACAAAAGAGAAGATAGATAGAATTATAGATGAGCACTTAATTGGTGGAAAAGTTGTGCAAGAGTTCGTAATTCCTGAAGAGTTTTGGGGTGAACCAACAGACCCTGCTACAATGGCAAGATAAACCTTGAGGTATTTTTATACCTCAAACTAACTCTTTTTCTTATTTATTTCACAAATTTTGGTATAATAATTAATATATTTTAAAAGGTTTCATATGACAATAACAATGTTACACAGTAAAATTCACCGTGCAACCGTTACAGATGCTAACTTAAATTATGTAGGCTCAATTACAATTGATAGCGATATCTTAAAAGCTGCAACTATGAGAGTAGGGCAAAAGGTAGATATTGTAAATGTTAATAACGGAGAACGCTTTAGCACATATATAATTCCTGGAGAGGCGGGCAAAAAAGAGTTTTGTCTAAATGGTGCAGCAGCTAGAAAGGTTCATAAAGGCGATAAGATTATAATTATTGCATATACTCAAATTTCAGAAGATAAAGCTGATGAGTTTAAGCCAAAAATAGTTATATTAGATGATAATAATGAGATAGCCCAAGAGTTTAAGGGCTTAGAGTAAAAGTTGGAGAGAGATTATGTTTGATGGTTTAGATATGAGCAAAATGCAAGAGATGTTAGGTGGAATGCAAGAGAAGGCAAAAGAGTTAGAAGAGAAGATGAAATCAACAAGTTTCGCAGTAAAAGGTGGAGGTGGATTGATAGAAGTTAGTGCAAATGGTGCAGGAGAGATTGTAGATATAACTATAGATGACTCTTTACTTGAAGATAAAGACTCTTTGCAAATTTTGCTAATTAGCACAATTAATGATGCTCTAAAGATGGCAGAAGATAATAAAAAGAGCCAAGCTCTAAATATGTTTGGTGGGTTAAACCCATTTGGAGCAAAATAGGTGAAAAAGCTACTAGAGGCTATAGAACACGACTCTATACCTCAAATTAAAAAACTACTTAAAGAGAATAACTATAACCTAAATAGCGAAGTTGTAGTAGGGCAAGAGTATGATTTAGAAGAGCACGACGAAATTGCGCTACTATTTTACCTTATTCAAACAGGCGCAAGTTTAGAGCTTATAGAACTTTTAATTGATAGTGGAATGGATATAAAATACACCAACCGTGAAGGCTTGAGCGCACTAGATTTTGCAATTAAATATAAAAGAGAAGATATTATAAAATTATGCAAAAAGAGTGGAATTAGCTTAACAACAAGCACAAGAAAAAGTGGCTTAACCCCCTTAATGTTAGCAGCAAGTTTTAATGATATAGAGCTAATGAAATTTTTAATTAAAGAGGGTGCAGATGTTAATACAAAAGATAAATTTGGTATGAGTGCATTAGATTACGCTAAAAAAATGGGTCAAAAAAAGGCCGTAGAGTTTTTAGAAGAGATATAGCAAAAAGAGTAGTTAAAATTTAAAAATCTCTCTTTACCCTCTTTGAATATTAAAACTTTTAAGTTATAAACCCATTAGGAATTAGAGTATTTAAGCCTATCTTTTTTTGGTATTATATAACACTTTTGCAATAATCTCAATTCCTTTAGCCAACTCTTCAAAAGTGCTATGGGTAAAGTTAAATCTAACCTCATCAGCTTTGCCACCAAACTCTATGCCCGGAACAAATATAACACCTTTTTTTAAAGTTTGCTTTAGTATCTCTTTTGCATCTACTCCTCCAAAATCTCCATAAAAAAACATTCCACCCTTTGGCTTAATATAGTTAAAGGTTGGTAAATCTTTATCTAGCATTTTGCAAAAATATTGCATTTTTGCTTTGTAATTAGCTCTTAGCTTTTCAAGATGCTTATCAAAACACTCTGGCTTTTTTAAAAAGTGATATATTGCTTGTTGAGACAAAGAGTTGGTATGCAAATCCATAGCCTCTTTATATGCAATGAGTGGTTCTAAAAGCTCTTTAGATGCTCTTATCCATCCAACTCTAAGAGCTGGTGCTAACACTTTAGAAAATGAGCCTAAATGAAAACTACTCTCTTGTATAAAAGATGAAATAGAGTTAATTGGCTCTTTAAAATATAGCTTAGAGTATGGTGCATCTTCTATTAAAATAGTGCCATACTCTTGGCAAATTTGGGCTATCTCTTCTCTTTGTTTTATTGGTATTGTAGCACCTGTTGGATTTTGAAAATCTGGTATTAGGTATATCAAATCACTTATCATTGCTACTCTTTTTAATTCATATAAATTGGTTTTGCCTTTTTGTATGCTAAATTTATTAACCTTAATGTTATTTAACTCAAAGAGATTTAAAGCACCAAGATATGAAGGCTTTTGTGTTGCTATACTCTTGCCACTATTAAACCTGCTTATAATATCGAGGGCTTGTTGAGAGCCAGATGTTATTAAAATATTATCAGCAGTTGTAAAGAAACCTTCTTTTGTATAGAAATTTGCAATTATCTTTTTTAGTGGCAATATACCCGAAGATGTGCTATATTGCAAAGAATTTGAATCCTCAAGCGATTTGGCAAAAGCCTCTTTTAACTCTTGCATAGGAAAAAGATTTTCATCAGGTAATCCTCCTGCAAATGATATTGTATCGCTATTTGTGTGTTCTAAAATTTCCCTAATAAATGAGCGTTTCATGATATTGCCTTTTTAATTGCTATAATATTACAATTTTAAGACTATTTCTATACATATATTGCTAAAAAAGTTATCTATTTTTGCTATAATTGATTTATGAAAAACAAAACTATAAAAGAGCATCAAAAAATTGTAGATAGTGCTTTATACTATATTTACCGATATATTGACACAGATATAAACATAGATACCCTATGTCAAGATTTAAATATAAGCCGTTATCACTTTCAAAGAGTATTCAAAGCCATTATGGGTGTAAACATATATGAGTATATCAAATCTATCAGACTCCAAAAAAGTGCTAGTTTACTGCTAACAAACAAGGGTGCAACTATTAGCGAAATTGCTCAAATGTGTGGATATAGCTCTCAAAGCTCATTTATAAGAGCCTTTAAAGCCAAATTCAACACCACCCCAAAACTCTGGAGAGGTGGAGAGTATAAAAGTTATGCAAAAGCTAATCTAAAAGATTTAAAAACTTTTGAGCATATTGAGCCAAAAATTCTAAAAACAACCCCAATAGAGGCTCATTATATAAGGCATAAAGGATATACAAAAGAGGTAAAACTAATTTGGCAAAAACTGCAAAGCTGGGTTTATCACCAAGATATAAAAGAGTATAGATATATTGCCCTATACCATGATAACCCCATAGTAACACCACTTAGCGAGTGTGGATATATTGCAGCTGTGGAGATTGTAGATGGCATTGCAACAAAAGATGACTTATCAACATTTATAATACCATCAAGCGTGTGTGCAACATTTGAGATAGAGGGAGCTTATGGAGATATTTTAAAGCTTATAGAGTGGGTTTATAACAATTGGCTACCAAATAGTGGCTTCGAGGCAACAACTTTACCATCTTATACAATATTTAAACAAAACCACTTTTTAGATAATAGCCACTTTGTTGCGACATATTATCTGCCAATAAGATAGAGAAAAAGTGTTTAATTGAGAGTTTGAGACTTTAGCCGACTAAAACTTTGAGGGGTTATACCTATCATCGATGCAAGTTGATAAT
>JALSPE010000178.1 GCA_026986085.1 Campylobacteraceae bacterium
TCGATTTAAATAGCCAAGTTGAGCTTCTCTTAACGCTTGTTCACCTGCTGTTTTTGGGTATTTATTTAATAAATCAATACTGCTTGTAACTGCATCTTTTATAAATGTAGGTGTATCAAATTGTGGTTCTCCTATTGTTAGAGCAATTGGGTTGTAACTGCTATTTGGCTCCACGCCATCAAGCAACTCATTTAACTTTTCAAATGGATATTTTTGAAATTGCATATTTTTCCTTAATGTTTAACAAGCCATGTTATTATTTTATCTTGTATATCTTTACCTAGCCATATTTTTGCGCCATTGTAAAATATTGCTACATCATATGATTTGCCACTTGTAGAGTTTACAAAACCTGCTATATTTTTTGCTCTCTTTAGGGTTCCTGTCTTCATAAAGGCTCTATTTTTTACAACAGAGTGGGCAAATCTCTTCTTTAGTGTTCCATCTACTCCGGCAATTGACAAAGCATTTACCCAATCTGAGCCTAAGTTGTTATATGCACTATCTAAAATTTTAATAGCTGTTGTGGTTTTTAATCTGGCTTTTTTGCTTAAACCACATCCGTTATAGATAAAATCATCACTATCCATAACTCCTTTTGCTCCAAGTATCTCTCTTATTGCTTTTTGTGATTTTTCAATAGTAGCTGGGTATCCGTATCTTTTTGCTCCTAGAATTAAAAATATATGTCTTGCATATAGATTGTTACTCTTTTTTAGAGTTTTAGATACAATTTTAATTAAAGTTTTAGAGTAGTGGGTATATAGCAGTTTTGCATCTTTTGGGGTTGTTGCTAAAACTAAATTTCCATTAAATTCGACTCCTGCTTTAGCGAGATAACTTGCAAAAGATGTTGAAAAGCTTTTATATGGCATAGATAAGACTCTATTCATAACAATAGGTTTACAACTTTTTGATATCTTACCCTCTAATACAACATCTACGCCACTTCCACTCTTTAAAAATCTAATTTTTGGCCAGGCATAGGGAGCTCTGCATTTGTTATTTACTACTTTTAATTTGTTTACTATTTTATAGCTATTGTCTCCGTAACTTCTTTTGATAGATACGCCTTTGCTAGATGGTGCAATTACAAATCTGTTTAGGTGGTCATTAAACATTAGAGCATCGGGCATTGCATTATATTCGCTTACATAGTTTTTATCGTAACCAGATGTAATTTTAGGGCTGTTTTTAAAGAAGCTTCTATCTATTATTAGATTTCCACTAATTTTTCTAATGCCGTAACTCTTGATTTTTTTAGTAATCTCTTTTATATCTGTAGCTCTTAGGGTTGGGTCTCCAAAAGCTTTAACTATTATGTCGCCATTTAAAGTCCCCTCTTTAAGGTTACCTCTGTAGAAAATTTGTGTTGGCCATTTAAAATCTTTTCCAAACTCTAAAAGTGCTGCGTAGCAAGTTGCTATTTTTGCAACTGATGCTGGAACTCTAGGGGTATCAGGGTTTAGGGAGGCTATAATAGAGCCATTTGCTCTATCTTTAATTAAAATAGACAAATTACCTGTATTGATTTTATCTTTTTGAACCATAGTGGATATATCAACAGGTAGAGTAGCCTCTAAAAGTAGAGTGCTACAACTCAATATTAGTAACTTTTTAAATATATTCACAAATTAGCTCCAAATTTAAACTATGCCTTGCTCGAACTGATTTCTTAGCTTCTCTTTCTCTAGCTCTCTTTTCTTTTTATCTGCTAACCTCTTTTTGTAATCGTTAATATCAAAGCCAAGTAGCATTAGCGTAGGTGATGCTATAAATATAGAAGAGTATGTTCCTACAATTATACCAACAAGTAGAGTAAAGCTAAAGCCTTTTAAAATCTCTCCACCAAATAGATATAGAACTAAAACAACAAAGAATGTTGTAAGTGAAGTTAGGGTAGTTCTAGATAGTGTTTTTGTAACAGATTCATCTATCACATATGCTAAAGTTTTATCTTTTATCTTTTGTAGCCCCTCTCTAATTCTGTCAAATACAATAATTGTATCGTTTAGGGAGTATCCTAAAATTGTAAGAATTGCAGCTAAAATATCTAAGTTAAAAGGAACATTAAGGAGAGCAATAGCTCCAAGAGCAATAGATACATCGTGAATTAGAGCAACAACAGAAGCAACAGCAAAACGCCACTCAAATCTAAATGTTAGGTAGAGTAGAATACCTATAATTGCAAATATAGTTGCTTTTAGACCCTTTTCTCTTAATTCGCTACCAATTTTAGGTCCTACCATATCGACTCGGCGAATCTCTAAATTTCCTGTATCTTTTAGTAGTTTACCAATTTCATCTCCAACATCATTACTTACATTTTTAGATGTTGTTTTAATTCTAATTACTATCTCTTTATCGCTACCAAATTTTGTAACAGAAGCATTCTTAAACTTTTTCACAGTAGCTAACTTGGCTCTAATATCTTTAATTGGAGCATTTTTATCGTTGTATTTAATTTGAATAAGTGTTCCACCAGCAAAGTCTATGCCGTAATTGAAACCTTTTGTAAATATTATTCCCCAAGATATCAATACAACAATTAAAGAGAGTGCACCAAAATATTTGGCTTTAGCCATAAGGTTAATAGGTTTTTTATACTTAAATAGTTCCATTATTTTACTCCCTTAATACCAAACCAAAAGTTTAGTTTATCTTTTTTAATTTTTGTTAATACCATTTGCCAAATACCGTGTGTTCCTAATATTGCTGTTAGCATAGATGCTAAAATACCTATTGTCATTGTTACAGCAAAACCTTTAATAGCCCCTGTTCCATAGAAGAAAAGGAGAGTTGAGGCAATTAGTGTTGTTACATTGGCATCCCAAATTGCAGTAAATGCATTTGAGTAACCCTCTTCAATAGCTTTTGCTACCGATTTGCCCTCTTTTAAAAGCTCTCTTATTCTCTCATTAATAATTACATTGGCATCAACTGCCATACCTACTGTTAAGACAATACCTGCCATACCAGGGAGAGTTAAAGTAGCACCAAAGAGACTCATTATAGCAATAATTAAAAATAGGTTTCCAATTAATGCAATATCTGCAATTAATCCAGCCATTCCATAGTAGATTATCATAAATGCAAATACTAAAATAAAACCAGCTACAAGGGCAAATGAACTAGCTTTAATACTGTCTGCCCCAAGACTAGGACCTACACTTCGTTTTTCTTTAACATATACAGGAGCTAGTAGGGCACCTGAACGAAGAGCAATAGCAATGTCATTTGCTTCATTTATTGTAAAGCCACCACTAATTTGCCCTCTACCACCACCAATTCTCTCTTGAATATGTGGAGCAGAGTAAACTTTGCCATCTAAAACAATAGCAAGTCTAGCTTTTGTTTTGGCTGCTTTTTCTGTAAATTTTGCAAATATCTTAGCCCCCTCTCCATTGAGTGAAAAAGAGATAATTGGGTTTCCATTTCGGTCATAAACGGCTTTTGCATCATCCATCATAGAGCCATCTAAAATAGGAATTTGTTTAACTAAATACTTTATTTTAGGATTTTTAACATCTTCTAAAATTACATCTCCATATTTTTTGGCTTCTGCTGGAGTCATTGTATATACTCTGTCGGCTCTCTTTTCATCTACTGCCATCTGTAGAAGATGAGCTTGTTTTGATATTAAATCTCTAATTCTTTGTTCATCTTTTGCACTTTTAATTCCAGGAACTTCTACTAAAATTTTATCTTTACCTTGTTTTGCAACTGTTGGTTCTGCAAGTCCAAATTCATTAAGACGATTTCTGATTGTCTCTACAGCTTGAGATATTGCTTTTTGTTCAATTGCATCAAGTTGCTTTTGATTAAGCGAGATTGTAATTATATTTTTATTTAGAGTAAGCTCTGCATCTCTAATTGCTTTTTTTGTAAGTTCATAAGCCTTTTTGGCATCATCTTCATCAATTACTTCAAATGTTACTTTTGCACTATCTATTTTAACAATATTGCCATCTTTGTCTTTTGTAGTTTTTACATCAAAATCTACATTATCTATAACAATATCTGCTTTATCTAGTGTAAATTGTGCAGTAGATGCTAGAGATTTAAGTGTGCTTTTGACTGCCTCTTCGGTTTTAATACCAAGAAGCATATGTAAGCCACCTTGTAAATCTAGCCCAAGAGTTATCTTTTTACCACTCTCGCTTTGAGTTAAAGATGGTATAGAAAATACCACTCCAAATATTAAAGCCAATATAAATATTACTACTCTGTAATTTAACTTACTCATAGATACCAACTTAATCTATTTTTTTTGCAACATAAGCTCTATCAAGCTTTGCAATTGTATTTTCGCTTAGTTTTATCTTTAAAAACTCCTCTTCGGCTTTTACTACTTCTACTATTAAGCCACCATTTGTTACTATTGTATCACCTTTTTTTAAAGACTCCAACATTGCTTTATGCTCTTTTTGAGCTTTTTGTTGAGGTCTGATAATTAAAAAGTAAAAAATTGCAAAAAGTGCTATAAATGGAAAAAAACTTGCTATTGATTGTGACATAAGGTTCCTTTAAAATGAAAATTAAAAAATATTTTACCACCAACCATATAATAGAAGGCTTGATAATTGCAATATTACTCTCAGCTTTTATATATATTGAGCATTTTAACCTTTTTAGTGGTTACTTTTTATCTATTTTAAATACAATTAGTGGCATTTTGGGATTGTATCTTTTATTAAAAGCAAAAACTCCTGTTTGGTTTTTTAGTGGATTTTTTATAGCCATATTTTGGTTGTGGTGGATTAGTGTTAGCTTTTACTACTATAATATGCCATATCTTATACCTTTTGTTGTGTTGATTATTGGTTTGGTATATGGTTTTATATTTTTAATTTTAAGTTATATCTCTGTGGTAATAGCCAAAAGGATTGAGTCTAAATTTTTTGCTATCTTTTGGGAGAGCAGTAGAGTTGTTTTTAATGCTTTAGCAATTATTTTAATAGACCAAATAGAGCCATTTGGATTTAATTGGTTAAAGTTACAATTGATATTTACAGATTCTGTAATATCTGATAGTCTATACTCATTTATTGCAGTTGTAGCTATTTTGGCAATTACTATAGTAACTAAAAGATACTATATTTTATTAGCATTAATTGTGTTGGTAGATTTAAATGAGCCAAAAATTTTAAAGCCCTCAGCTTTAAGAGATATATCACTTGTGCAAACAGATATCAGTATGAAAGATAAGTGGAAACCAAAAAATGCCCCACTCTTTACAAATATAGCATTAGAAAAGATAGATAGGGCAATATCAAATAATAAAAGTATGGTAATTTTACCCGAATCGATATTGCCATATTTTTTAAATTTAGAGAGACCATACCTAGAGCAATTTTTAGAGCGCTCTAAAAAGATAACTATTGTTATTGGCTCTTTATACTTTAAGAGTAAAACTAACCGTAGAAACTCTGCTTATATAATGAAAGATGGAAGTTATATTGTTGCAAACAAAGTAGTTTTGGTTCCATTTGGAGAGGCAAACCCTCTGCCTAGTTGGGCGTCTAAAATTGTAAATAAGATATTTTTCGATGGGGCAATTGAGTATCAAGCAGATAAAAATTATACAACCATAAAAGCATTAAATAAAGAGTTTAAAATAGCAATTTGTTACGAAGGAACAGCTTTGAAAACATATAAAGATAAGCCAAAATTTATAATTGTAATAAGTAATAATGGCTGGTTTAAGCCTTCTATTGAGCCAACTCTTCAAAAGATTTTGCTTAAACACTACTCAAGAGCATATGGCACTACAATATATCACAGTGTAAATGGATCTAGCTCTTATGTTGTTCTCTCTTCAAAGGGAAATTAAGATGACACCAGCACCATTAAAGTGGTATCAGTATATTTCTAAATTTACACCTGCTAGTTGTAGATATTACCCAACTTGTTCGGAATATTCAAAGTGGTTATTTGAATTTGATAATCCGATATACGCAACACTTAAAAGTGCAAAGCGAATAGCAACTTGCAATCAACTATTCTTAGGAGGTATAGATTACCCAAAAGTAGCATATTGGCATATATCTCCACTAAGGCTTAAAAATCCAATATCTTTTAACAAAAAAGAGAGTAAACTACGAATTATATATTGGTTAATTCCAAA
>JALSPE010000179.1 GCA_026986085.1 Campylobacteraceae bacterium
ATGCTAATATCTCTAGCAAATGCTGCACAAGAAGATAGTAAAAAAAATTAAAGTTAAATATTGCCACTAAAATATAACAGTGGCGATATTGAATAATTTTGGTTTAACTTTCGCACCTAATTTAATTATCTTTTAACACAAACAGTGCCACTACGACATATACTGAAAAATTATATATATAATGTCAAATAATATTAAAATGAATAAAAGTTAAGTTATTCCACATTTGATCTAAAACAATAAAAAATCTCTCTAAACCCTAGAATTTATTCGAGGTAAAAAAGTTTAAACTCTGTATTTGTTTAATATTAATTTGATAATATTTAATTTTTAATGGTAAAGGGGTATTAAAAATATTACTAAAAAACTTAATGTGTCTTATTTTTAGATATATTATAACTCAATAAAGTTAAATAATTTATTACCACCTAATTAATCCAATTATTGCAGAGAAAGCATAAAAACCTTGCAATGCTAAAAAAGTCCATCTTCTATCGATAATTGCCCATAGTGCAAATAGCAAAGATGATATCAATAGCAGTGAAAAACCTAAAATCTCATTACCTGTATTTGATGCTATTAATAGTGCATAAGCCATAGCAGTTATTGAACCTAGAACTTCAAAAAATGTTGTTAGTTTTCTTTTATCATTATATTTATTAATCATCACCAAATCCTTTAGTTAGCTTTAGAAAAAATTACTAAAAATTGTGCTTTAAAGAATTTCGTGCAATTTATTTGCTTTTTCTATCCAACTTTTAAGACTCTCCCACTCATCATTTTCTATATACTCTTCTAACATATTCAACTCATCTTTAAAGTGCTTTGTTGCAGTTAGTAGATTATCTTTATTTTGTTTAAATATATCTATCCACATATTAGGAGAGCTTTTAGCAATTCTGCTCATATCTTTAAAGCCTCCTCCTGCAAGTGCTAAAACAGCTTTTGGGTTCTCTTGATTCATCACGGCATTAGATAGTGCGTAACTTACTGCATGAGGCATATGAGAGATATATGCAGCGTGTTTATCGTGCTCTTTTGCATCCATATAGAATATTTTCATTCCTATATCTCTAAATATATCTTTTGCAAATTTTAGATGCTCTTTATCATTATCTTCACTATTACAAATAACTACAACTTTACCTCTGTATAATTTTCTATCAGCTGCTTTTGGTCCAAATTTTTCTGTTCCTGTCATTGGGTGAGATGCTACAAAATTTGCTCTTATCTCTTTTGGTATTGCATTTACTATCTTCTCTTTTGTGCTACCAAAATCGATAATAGTTGTATCTGTAGATATGCCCTTTAGCTCTGGTAATATTTTTAGTATTGCATTAACAGGAATTGTTAAGACTATTAAATCTAAATTGAATAGATCTTGTATATCATCTGTAATTTTATCTGCAATTTTAAGTTCAAGTGCCTCTAAGCAGTGTTGATCGTTATGGTCATAACCTATAACATCTAACTTTTCATCTCTATCTTTAAATCTCTTTTTAAGTGCGAGGGCAAAAGAGCCACCCATCAAACCTAAACCTATTATTCCTATTTTCACTTATCAAACTCCTTCCAGTGCGCTGCTTCATTAATTTTTGGAAATCCATCTAGTATCTCTATTGGCTTAAAGTTGGTTTTATAATCAAATGCTACACAACCATCTACCCAGTAACCTAAATATATCCACTTTTTATCTAAATATTTTGCTATTTCTATCTGTTTAATTAATGAGTAAACACCTAACGATAATCTTGCATAATCTGGGTCGTATATAAAGTAGATAGAGCTTATACCATCATCTACAATATCTATTAAATCTATACCTATGAGCCTATCTCCATCATAGTATAGCACCTCTTTACCAAAGTCGTATGCACCTTCAGCAAAGTTTTCCCAATACTCTCTATTTGTTATATCTCTATATTTCCAACCACTCTTTTGCTCTTTCCATTTGTGGTATTTATTATATAATTTTATATGCTCATTTGTTACAGATGGTGCTTGAATTACAATTTTTGTATTCTCATTTCGTCGTATAGATTTTCTTTGAGATTTAGATGGCTTAAATTCATCTACATTAATTCTTAAACTTTTACACTCATTACACCCATTACATATTGGATGAAAGTAGTAATTTCCAAAACGCCTCCAGCCTCTCTCTATTACGGCTGAATTGAACTCTTTGTTTGATTGCATTACATACTTATAGTGCATACGAACTTTATTGCCCTCTATATATGCACAATCATAATCTAGGGTGCAAAAATCTGTTGATGGTGGATTTAATCTATTTCTATCTTGCTTCATATTAAGATTGTAGCAAAAAATTGGTATAATTTAATTAAAAAGTTGAGAAATGAGAACATTTTTATATCAATCTAGTAGAGGTTACTGCTATAATAGTGACTCAATCTTTCTATATGCATTCGCTAGAGAGTTTAAAATAAAAGGTAATGTGTTAGATATTGGGTGTGGTGTTGGGGTTCTTGCATCTCTTTTGGCAAAAGATTTTAAAGCAGATTTTTATGCAGTTGAAAAACAAGAAGAGATGGCATTTTATGCCAAAAAAAATTTTAAATTGAATAGTTTGGATATCAAATTAATAAATAGTGACTTTTTAAAGTTTACAATTGATACACAATTTGATTATATAATATCTAATCCACCATTTTATAAAGTTGATAAGCATCAGAGTCCAAATATATCTAAAAATATTGCAAGGTATGAGCATCATCTACCACTTGATAGATTAATTAACAAAGTCTCTAAACTCTTAAAACCAAAGGGGTATTTTATATTTTGTTATGATGCTTGGCAATTAGAGGATATTTTAGTAGAGTTAAATAATAACAATATAAGAGCAGAATTTATAAAATTTGTTCACTCTAAAGGTAATAAAGAGGCAAAAATTGTTATGATTACAGCACGAAAAGGCTCAAATGCTAGGTCTAAAATTTTACCCCCATTAATTGTATTTGACAAAAGTGGCAAATATACAAATGAGGCAAAAAAGGCATTTAAATTGGCAGATACTCACTCTATAAAGGCAGATATTGAAGAGAATTGATGGATTTAACTACTCTTTTAATGAGAGTGCTTGTGCTAGTTGTGGTGGGGCTTGTTGCATTGGAGAGAGTGGTTATATTTGGGTTAATAATCCAGAAATAGGAGCTATTGCAGAGTTTCTAAAGATAGATATTGATGATTTTGCCAAAGAGTATTTAGTAAGAGTAAAAAATAGGTATAGTTTAAAAGAGTATCAAGATGAAGAGTTGGGGTATGCTTGTATCTTTTTTAATAAAGAGAAGAGAGTTTGTAATATATATGATGTTCGTCCAAAGCAGTGTAGAACTTTTCCATTTTGGGGAGTTTTTAAAGATGATACAGGCGAATTGATAAAAGAGTGTCCAGGAGTGATTTTAGATGAAAAAGATTAATATAATATTTTTAACAGTTGCCTTTGGCTTAATGCAACTTAGTGCCAATAGTTTAAAAGATGAAGATAGCTTAATTATGGAAGCTATATACTACACAGATAAAAAAGATGCCAGAAATGGTGCAAAGGTATGGAAAGAGTTATTTAAAAATACAAATAACGAGAAGTATTTAATTGAATATTTTTATACATCTTTACAGTATAGAGATATAAAAGATATTATAAATGAGTTAAAAGTAACGCTTTCTCAAAAAAAGAGTAAAGAGCTTTATGAGTTATTAGCAGGGTTGTATGCCAAAGAGGGTAATACCGATGGGCTTTTAGAAGTAATGAAAGATAATGCATCTGATAAAGATGTTGAATCTATGTATGAGTTGGCTTATCTCTATACAATTAAGGGTAAAAATAGAGAAGCTCTTGAGATATATAACAAAATTTTTAAAAGAGAGAAGAGTTGGGAGTCTCTAAAGGGTATATTATCTATTTTATCAAAAGATGGTAAAGTAGATGAAGCTACTAAGAGATTATGGAAGGCAATCTCAGTAAAAAATAATAAGATGCCAAAAGAGGCATATTTAATATATATTGGATTGATAGATTTTAAAAAAGATACAAAAAGAGCAATTTATGCTTTTAAAAATCTTTATAGGATTACTGGTAATAAAAAGTATCTAAAGGAGCTTATTAGCTTATATCTACATAATAGAGATTACGATAGTGCAATAGAGCTTTTAGAGAAGAGTGGTTATGATAATAAGTTACTCTATGAGTTATATCTATCAAAGAGAGAGTTAGTAAAGGCATACAAATTACTTGATATATTGTATAAAAAAAGCAAAAATCCAAAGTGGTTGGCAGAGAAGGCTATTTTAACTTTTGAGATAGCAGATAGCTTAAAAGCAGTTAATAGCTCTGTAATAGATAGAGTTAGCAACTTGTTTGATAAAGCAATAGAAGATGGTGCCAAAACTCCAACATACTACAACTATTATGGATATACACTAATTGACCACGATAGAGATGTAGAAAAAGGGGTATCATTAGTAAAAAAAGCTCTTAAAGCTGAACCTAAAAATATTTACTATCTTGACTCTTTGGCTTGGGGTTATTTTAAGTTAAATAGATGCAAAGAGGCAAAAGAGATAATGGATAAGATATATAGGATAAAGAGTAAGAAGTTAGAAAATGAAATTATAGCGCACCAAAAAGAGATAGATAAGTGCAAGGAGAAGTAGTGGCAGATATTTTAGATGAGATTATAAAAAAGACAAAATCGGATTTAGAAAAGAGAAAAAAAGAGTATCCAGCAGAGTGGCTTGGACGCTCTTTATCTTTTAATCCATTTATTCCAAGAGATGTAATTAGTGCACTTAAAGCTACAGAGGATAACCCACACAGAGTTATAGCAGAGATTAAGAAAGCTAGTCCGTCAAAAGGTATAATCAGGGAAGATTTTGACCCAATGAGTATTGCACAAGATTATGAAAAGGGTGGAGCTGATGCACTCTCTATCTTAACTGAACCACATTGGTTTAAAGGCAATATTGAATATTTAGGTATGGTTAAAAGATATGTATCTATTCCTATTTTAAGGAAAGATTTTATAATAGACAAGTATCAAATTTTAGAGGCTTTGGTTTTTGGTGCAGATTACATTTTGCTTATTGCAAAGGCTCTAAGCAGGAAAGAGTTAAAAGAGCTAATTGAGTATGCTCATCACTTAGGCTTAGAGGTTTTAGTAGAGATTCACGATAAAAAAGATTTAATAAAAGCTATCTTTGCAGGTGCTAATATAATAGGAATAAATCATAGAAATCTTGAGACATTTAAGATGGATATGGAGCTTAGTTTTAAGTTAATTCCTCTTATTCCAAACTCTAAAATCATTGTAGCTGAGAGTGGTATAACTGATTACGATACAGTAAAAGAGTTAAGCAAAGCTGGTGCAGATGCATTTTTGGTTGGAGAGCATTTTATGAGACAAGAGAGTATTACTGATGCTGTGAAAGCGTTAAAATATGGAAAAATTAATAGTTAAATATTATGATAAAATTAAGATATATTTTACTCTTTATAGCCCTATTTGGAGTAACAAATGCTACTGAAAATATCAACTGGAGTAGCACTTTAGTAGATGAGGCAAAAGGTATGATTGGATTTAGCAAAGATAAAAATGTAACAAGAGATACAAGATATAAATTAGTTTGGAAAAATAGTTTTGATAAATTTGAAGAGGCTTCTAACTTAGAGCTTAAATTAGATAATACTCCAGATGCAAGTTGGAAGTTTTGGCAAACCAATAAAAATGATATTAATGAAGATATAGATAGTTTAATAAACTCTATAATTGATGAAATTGCAGGTATTGACCTATTGGAGTATAAAAGAAAAGTAGCAAAATATAGAGAGAAGATAGAGGAGTTAAGAGAGGATATAGCAAAGTTAAGAGAGAGTAAAATCTTAGCCTCTACAAAAGAGAAAAAAGAGTATGAAGAGGATATAGCAGAGTTAAAAGAGCAAATTAAATCTATAGAAGATGCTATAAAAGATATAAAAAAAGAGTTAAAAAAGAGTTTTAGAGAGAACAAAATTTCACTAAATGCTAAACAGATAGATACACTACTAGATAGAGTAGATGGTGATGATATAATTGAGATGAGTGTTATCTTAGATATATTAAAGTATATAAACAGCCAAATAGCACAATTGGTAAAAGAGAGTGGAGAGGATTTAAATAGAGCAAAAAAGTATTATGCTATGCATCTAGTATCACTTAAATTAGTGGTTCATATTCAGCAAAAATATATAGATAAAGTAAACAGTGAGTATATACCAAAATTAAATAAAATAGAAGAGAAGACAAAAAAATTAAAGTATGATACTGAGATTATGATAGATAAGAGTAGTGATGAGAGAAGAGCTTTAATATATAAAAAGAATTTAGAGGCTCAAAATTTAACACTACGCGTTGTAACTCTATATAAAAATGCACTTTTAAAATCGATAGAAAGTGTTAAAAAAGCTCAGTTGATATCTATAGAGAATTTAAAAGTTGCAGATAATACTCTAAAAACTGTGCTATTGAGTTCTGATTTATATAGTGTAATATCTGAAAGTAAAGCTATGTTTAATAGAGTTATATCTATTCAAATGCCAGAGATTGTTCCTTTTGAGAATTTAAAAATTAAACAAGAGTTTAAAAAGATGACAACTAGACTATTAAAGTAATTAATTAAGGCGTCTTGACTTACTAAGAGTTATAAATCTTTTACACAACCTTACATTTGTCAAAGCTATTGTGAATACCTAGCTTAATTGGGATGCTGATTTATATAACATTTATTTTGTTTATGTTATTATAGAGTTATGTTTTCTAATTAAGAGGAGGAGAGTATGACTACTTCATTTGATATGTTTATAGAGACCCAAGTTCCAGAGAATGAGTTGATAATTTCAAGAACCGACCTTAATGGAGTTATAACTTATGTAAATGATACATTTGCTTCTATCTCTGGGTATGAACCAGAGGAGCTTATAGGTAAACCTCACAATATTATAAGACACCCTGATATGCCAAAGTCTGCTTTTAAAGAGTTATGGAATAGGCTAAAGAGTAAAAATGAGTGGCAAGGGTATGTAAAAAATCTTAGAAAAGATAGTGGATATTATTGGGTTTTTGCAAAAATTTCACCTCTTATAAAAGATGGAGAGATAGTTGGCTATAAATCTTTAAGAGAGCCTGTAGATAGAGAGAAGAAGATTGAGATGCAAAGAGTATATGATGAGATAAGAGAGAAAGAGGATGATATATTTCGTGTGACATTATATGTAGAGAGTAAAAAACTAGATAGTTTAAAAAGCTTAGAAGAGTAGATAAAATATGGAGGTTTTCTTAAAATTTTTTAAATTATCAATATTTACTGTTGGTATAGTATATTTTATATCTATGCTTTTACTCTATATATTTCAAGATAGATTACTGTATATTACCACTCCAAATTGCTTTAGCAAACAAAATGGTTTTTACTTGCCAAATAGCAAGAGTTTTGTAAATAGTGAAAATGTAGATAACAAAGATGCAATTATCTATTTTGGAGGTAATGCAGAAGGTAGTGAACTTACTATAAATGAATTTAAAAATAGTTTTAAAAATTATGCTCTATATTTTTTAGAGTATAGAGGTTATGGAAAGAGTAAAGGTAAACCTAATCAAAAAGATATTATAGAAGATGCAATAAAACTATATGACGAAGTTAAAAAGAGACATAGTAGAATATATATAATAGGAAGAAGTTTAGGAAGTGGAGTGGCTCAATTTGTAGCTAATAAAAGAGAGGTTGATAAGTTAATTTTAGTTACACCATATAGCTCAATAGAAGATGTTGCAAAGAGCAGATTTCCATTTTTTCCTGTATCATTACTGTTGAAAGACAAATATAGAGTTATAGATTTAGCACATCATTTAAAGGCAAAAGAGATACTTATTATATTAGCCTCTAATGATGAAGTGATACCAAAAGATGTATCTAAAAAATTAATATACGCCATTAAAAGAGCAAAAGTTATAACTTTAAAAGATAGTAATCACAACTCAATAGTTTATAATAGCCAATATTTTAAAGTTATAAAAGATTTTATTAAAGAGTAGCAGGTTATAAATTTAACCCAAATCCTCTACTTAATTCGAGACAAAAAACTCAATAAAAAAGCTAAACAGACACAATTAAATTTATGTGTCCGTAAAAAACAAACCCATCGAGGCAAAAAAATTTATTGCTTTACCTTGCTTTAAACTTTTACCTATTTAGATATGGCTTTAGAACTTCTGGTATATCTATTGTGCCATCTTCGTTTTGATAGTTTTCCATAATGGCTACAAGAGTTCTTCCAACTGCTAGTGCTGAACCATTAAGAGTATGGACTAATTGATTTTTTTTGCCATCTTTATATCTAATTTTTGCACGACGAGCTTGAAAATCTTTTGTTGTGCTTACTGAGCTTATCTCTCTATATTGATTTTGACCTGGGAGCCAAACTTCTAAATCAATAGTTCTTGCAGCACTAAAGCCTAAATCTCCACCACATAGCTCAACTAAACGGTGGGGGAGTTTAAGCTTAGTTAATAATTCAGAAGCTGTATCAACCATCATATTAAATATTTCATCACTCTGCTCGGGCTTTGTAATAGCTACCATTTCTACTTTGTCAAATTGATGTTGTCGAATTATTCCTCTTGTGTCTCTACCTGCACTACCTGCCTCTTTTCTAAAACAAGGAGTTGCCGCTGTTAAAAGCATAGGAAGCTCACTCTCTAAGAGAATTTCATCATTAAATATATTTGTTAAAGGAACTTCTGCTGTTGGAATAAGATATAGATCTTCTCCCTCTATTTTAAATAGGTCCTCTTCAAATTTTGGTAATTGTCCAGTTCCTTGAAGCATTTTAGAGTTATTTAATATAGGTGGTGTAACTTCTAAAAAACCTTTTGATGCATTATAGTCTAAAAAGAAGTTAATTAAAGCTCTCTCTAATTTTGCTGCTTCGTTTTTTAGTAAGCTAAAGCGACTTTTTGCTAACTTTACACCTCTTTCAAAATCTATCCAATTATTTATTTGTGCTAACTCCCAATGCTCTTTTGGTTTGAATGAAAACTCTTTTGGCTCTAATACTCTTTTAATCTCTACATTATCATCTTCATTCTCACCCTCTGGCACACTATCATCTGGAAAGTTAGGAATAATTAAAGCTTTTTGCCACAATTTATCTTCTATCTCTTTTGAAGTTTGCTCCAATAGAGTTATTTCACTCTTTAAGTCATCTAATTTAGACTTTAACTCACTTATATCTTTACCTTGAGCTTTATATACTCCAAACTCTTTAGAGAGACTCTTTTGTTCTGCCCTCTTATCTTCATAAGCCTTTTTTGCCTCTTTTAACTGTAAAAAAAGCTCTTTTATCTCATCTAAAATAGATAGATCTATACCCTTTTTTTTAAGTCTATTTGCTGCTTCGTCAAAATTTTTTTCTATATATTTTAAATCTATCATAAGTGTATCCTAAAATGGTTTGTGAAATTATATATAAATTTGGGTAGAAGTTACTTTAAGTAGTGATATTTTAGCCCCAAAAGGCTAAAATTAATATTTATAGTGAAGACCAACAACCAAGCCTGAAGTGTGGTCAATTCTATTTGATGATGAGAGGTCATATCTTAAACCAACATCTAAATCTATATTTTGCATAACATTCATAGTTGCACCAACTTGAGCTCCATAAACTAAAGATTTAATACTGTCACTCTCTGTATCTAAAGACATAGCACCTGCATTTATACCTGCGTATGGTCTAAATCCATATGTATCAATCATAAGAGCATCTGAGCCTAAAAAGTAGTAATCTACTTGTAAAATACCTTTTAAAAAGTTATTATACTCCTCTCCAGAACCAAACTTCTCTATAACTGCCATAGTTCTCCACTCTACATTTTGAGCTCCAAATCTAAGACCATAAGATAATCCACTATTACTTGCTCCATCTGCATCTGATGAGAATAGTGCACCCAATTCCAAACCAACAAATGGTCCTTCTAAGTAAGAGCTACTAGAACCACTTGGATAGCTAGGAAGTGTTGATGTAGTTTCAACATCTTTAGCTTCACTATTTGGTGTAAGTCCAGAAACACTTAATTTATCTGAATTATTTGGCATATCAGCTTTTGGAACATTAGTTAGCTTATTACCTGAATCTACCGATAGTGTTCCATTGATAGCATCGGCATAAGTAGAGATAGATAATAGAGCAATAAGGCTTATAGTTGTTATCTTTTTCATAAGATACTCCTTTTATATTAATAAATGTTAAACATAGAATATCATATTTAATATTAAATAATCTTAAAAAGATATAAAAAGTTAATAAAATGTTAATATTTTTATTTTAGCAATGGTTTTAATGAAGATTTTAAAGATTAAAAGAAGTGGTAGCAAGGGGGGAACTTGAATCCCCGACCTCCGGCTTATGAGACCAGCGCTCTAACCAGCTGAGCTACCTTGCCACTAAATTTTTGTGTGCGAAATAATATCAAATAAAACTTTAAATTAAATTAAAATAGAGAAAAAAGATACTATTTTTTTATATTTAGTCTATTCTATAAAGTATATTTAGTCTATATGACTAAACTTTTTTAGTTTTTATTAGCTAAACTATTGACTTTTATATAATTTCTTACTATAATATCGCTTGTAAAAATTATTATAGCAAAAAGGAGAAAGATAATGAACTTTCAACCACTAGCTAATAGAGTATTAGTAGAGAGAGAAGAGGAAGTAACAACAACTGCATCTGGAATTATTATACCAGATAATGCAAAAGAGAAGCCACTAGAGGGCAAAGTTTTGGCAGTTGGTCCAGATGCAAAAGAAGAAGGAATAAGCGAAGGTGATACAGTAGTATTTGGTAAATATTCAGGAAGTGAAATTACTCTTGATGGAAAAGAGTATTTAATTTTAAATAGTGATGATATTTTAGGTTTATTAAAATAGTATAATATATTATAAGGAGTATAGATATGGCAAAAGAGATATTTTTTGGCGATAATGCAAGAAATGGACTGTATGCAGGTGTAACAAAACTAGCTGATGCAGTAAAGGTTACAATGGGTCCTAGAGGTAGAAATGTTTTAATTCAAAAGAGCTTTGGTGCACCAAATATTACAAAAGATGGTGTTTCTGTTGCAAGAGAAGTTGAGTTAGAAGATACATTAGAGAATATGGGTGCACAATTAGTTAAAGAGGTTGCAAGTAATACTGCTGATGAAGCTGGAGATGGAACAACAACAGCTACAGTTTTAGCTCACTCTATATTTAAAGAGGGGCTTAAAAATATTACAGCTGGTGCAAACCCAATTGAAGTTAAAAGAGGTATGGATAAGGCATCTGGTGCAATTATCGATGAACTTAAAAAGATAGCTAAAGATGTAAAAGATAAAAAAGAGATTGCACAAGTTGCGACAATTTCGGCAAATTCAGATGAGACAATTGGTAGCTTAATTGCTGAGGCAATGGAAAAAGTTGGCAAAGATGGTGTAATCACTGTTGAAGAGGCAAAAGGTATCAATGATGAGTTGGAAGTTGTTGAGGGTATGCAGTTTGACCGTGGCTATTTAAGCCCATACTTTGTAACAAATAGTGAAAAGATGACAGCAGAGCTTGAGAATCCACTAATTTTGATTACAGATAGTAAAATAAGCTCTTTGAAAGATTTAATTCCGTTATTAGAGCAGACTCAACAAACAAATAGACCTTTACTGATTATTGCTGATGATGTAGAGGGTGAAGCATTAGCAACTTTGGTTTTAAATAGACTTAAAGGTGTATTAAATATTGCTGCTGTTAAAGCTCCTGGTTTTGGAGATAGAAAAAAAGAGATGTTAAAAGATATAGCTATCCTAACTGGTGGAACTGTAATTACAGAAGAGCTTGGATTGACTCTTGAAAAAGCTACTGTAGAGCAGTTAGGTCAAGCAGCAAGAGTTGTAATTGATAAAGATGATACAACTATTGTAGATGGTAAAGGTGACAAAGAGGCCGTAGAGGCAAGAGTTAAAGAGATTAAAGCTCAAATCGAAAATACTACAAGTGAGTATGATAGAGAGAAGCTTCAAGAGCGTCTAGCTAAACTTAGTGGTGGTGTAGCAGTAATAAAAGTTGGAGCTGCAACAGAGACTGAGATGAAAGAGAAGAAAGATAGAGTAGATGATGCATTAAGTGCAACAAAAGCTGCTGTTGATGAGGGTATAGTAATTGGTGGTGGTGCTGCACTTGTAAAAGCTGGAAAAGCTGTTACTTTAGAGCTTGAGGGTGATGAGCAAATAGGTGCTGATATTATTTTAAGAGCGATTAAAGCTCCAATTAAACAAATTGCTGAAAATGCTGGATTTGATTCTGGTGTTGTAGCAAATCAAGTTAGCAATAGTGAAAATCCAAATGAAGGATTTAATGCTGCAACAGGTGAGTATGTAGATATGTTTGAAGCAGGAATTATCGATCCACTTAAAGTGGAGAGAGTTGCTCTACAAAATGCAGTAAGTGTATCTAGCTTACTATTAACAACAGAAGCAACTGTAAGTGATATTCCAGAAAGAAATGCAACACAAGCTCCTATGGCACCAGATATGGGCATGGGAGGAATGGGTGGAATGGGGATGATGTAATCCCCCTACCCTTCATTACCATATAAGTTAAGGCTTAATGGTAAAAGCTGAAAGTAAATTTAGGAACTTCAAACTCTATTATAGATAGAGCATTCTAAGTCTTTTGAACTTTGTAAAGAGAATAGATTTGCATTTCTAAAAAAATTCAAAAGAAAGAGCAAATCTTAACTTAATGGCATTGTCCCTGCCCCTGCTTTTTGTTATCAAAAAATAAATTTCAAATATAAATAAAATAAACACGCGAATTTATTCACATATTATAGCTATCTCTACTCTTACAATCTTAACTTTCACACCTAATTTAAATTAAATTTTGAAATAAACAGTGTTCATGCGATACTTACTGAGAAAAAAATTTGTATATAATATCAAGAGAGATATTAAACACATAAATGTTAAGTAACAAATTAAAAATTAAATATTATCAAATTCATTTTAAACAATATAGACACACAAATTCATTCGTGTCTATTTGAGATAAAAAAGTTAATTTATTGCCC
>JALSPE010000180.1 GCA_026986085.1 Campylobacteraceae bacterium
TTGCCTATTTTTAGGCTTCCCTTTGGTTTTTTACTAGGTTTCCCATATGCTTAGACACATTTTTTTAAATTAACAAGAAAGTCCTGCAAAAATGTGACATTGCCTATGAAAAACCTCGTAAAATTGTAACTATACTATTCCATCGAACTCAGGTTAATAAATTAGAGCTTTTAAAGTAAAGTTTGTTTCTCTTATTATCGTATCTTCAAATCTATTCGAGGCAATAGCCCAAATTAACTTTTTATCTCAAATAGACGCAAATAAATTCGTATGTCCGTATTGCTTGAAATTTGTTTTATTACTTAGTATGTAAATTTAACTTTTGCACTTAAATTATTATATTATGGTGCTAGTAAGCTATTATCTATATTTAATACAAAGTTATTATAACTCTTGATATTGTATATTAAAATTTTTAAATAGCCTATCTATGGAGATTTAAAAAAAGTAAATAGTTATTGTCAAGATATATGACAATTTTTCAAAAATGCTTCAATAACACTGTTTACTTTAAAATTTTATTTATAATTATGTGTAAAAGTCAATTTTTTTACAAATAGCTAAAGATTAAACTTAAATTGTAACATTTTTACACTTTTAATACATATTTAAGACATTATTTTACAATATTAATTATAATATAACCATTTTATGCTATAATATATCATAAAAGATAAAAGGGAATATTATGATTATTAATATAAATAAACACTATTTTGACATTCAAGAGAGTGGTATTATTATTGATTTAGCCAATATAGAGTTTAGCAATAAAAATATCTATCTTAAAATTGGAGGAGATATCCACTTAATTAAAGAGTATATTAAATATGTAAATAAAGAGTGTGGAGTTGTAACAAAACTCTCTATTCCAAATAATATTAAAATAGATAATTATGATAAAGTTAAATTAATAATAAAAGATAATAACCATACTCAAAATAGTAGTAGAAAAAAGGTTGTAATAGATTTGGTATATACCCCTAATATAATTAAAAACTACTCTGATTTTTGGCTACATAGAGTAGCAAAAGATGAAACACTATCTGATATTTCAAAAAAGTATTACAATACATCATCTTTAAGCAATAAAATATACGAAGTTAATATAGATAGAATAGATAATACAAACTCTATAATTGAAGGTCAAATTTTAAGAATACCAAGAGGTATTTAATATAAATCACTACTCTCTAGCTTTTATTAGAGAGTAACTCCTCTTCTATCTTATTATTTATATCTGAATTTGCAAATTTAATTGCTTGAAAAATTGCATTTTTAATTGCTTTTGCATTTGAACTGCCATGACTTATAATAGCACAACCATTAATCCCTAGAAGTGGTGCTCCACCATACTCAGCATAATCTATCTGCTTTTTAAGATTAGCAAAAACTTTTCTCTTCATTAAAAGTGCACCTATCTTTGCTGGTATAGATTTTTTTATATTTTGCTTCATCATCTCTATAATTGTAGATGCAACGCCTTCACTGGTTTTTAAAACAATATTACCAGTAAACCCATCAGTAACAACAACATCTACTGAACCATTAAATATATCTCTACCCTCAATATTGCCAACAAAGCCTACTATATTTTTAAGTAGTGCAAAAGCCTCTTTTGTAAGTTCATTACCTTTACTATCCTCTTCTCCATTAGATAATAGACCAACTCTTGGTTTATTTATAGAAAGTATCTCTTTAGCATAAGCCCTACCCATAATTGCAAATTCATATAAATTTCTAGCTTTGCAATCTGTAACAGCTCCTACATCCAAAACTATCGATTTACTTCTACTACTATTTGGCATAAGAGTCGCAAGTGGTGGTTTATTAACTCCACTTAATCTTCCAATTCTAAGTGCTGCTAAAGCCATAGTAGCTCCACTATGTCCAGCAGATACAACTGCATCAGCTCTTTTATCTCTAACACACTCAACAGCTTGATAAATAGAGGATTCTTTTCTTCGTCTTGCATCAGTAGCATTATCGCTCATAGATATTACATCTTTACAATCTAAAATCTCAACTACATTATCATCTAAATAGTATTGGGGAAGATAGGATAGTATCTCATCTTGGTCACCAACCAAGATAGCCTTAAATCTTTTTTCATCGAGAGCTTGAACAAGCCCTTCAATAATAGGTTCACAACCAAAGTCGCCACCCATTGCATCTACTGCAATTGTAACTTCACTCATTGTTACTTTTTACTCTTATACTCACCAGTTGTAAGGTTCATTCTATGAGGCATTCTCCAAGTCCCATCTTCATCTTTAATTGGTCTTGGTAGTGTTGCTTTGTAGTGAGTTCTTCTCTTTGCTGCTCTTGTTTTACTATGTCTTCTCTTAGGTACTGCCATATTAAATCCTTTCTAAAATTAAAATTCTATCTCTAATATCTCGTCATTATCTATACAATCTTCACAAAAATTGTATCCATCTTCAATTGATATAATTTCGCTATTTATGATATAGTCAAAATCAATTACACCATTAAAAAACTCAATTACATCAATTTCATCTTTACTATTATACCTACCATCACTTAAAATAAGCTCTAGTGGATACTCGATTTCTTTACTCCACTCTTTTCCACACCTATTGCAGATAAAATTCAATTCTGCTTTTAGTATGGAGTCAAGTTTTACACTATCTCTATTAACTCTCTTCAAAGTCCCTATAATAGAGTTTTTATCTTTTTTGTAGTTTATATCTACAGGAGTCTGCTTTATTTTTAAAAAGCTAATCTCCATTAATTAAGATAACTCACTCTCATCAAAAAAGAAAGCTATCTCATTTTTAGCATTCTCTAGAGAATCACTTCCATGAACTGCATTAGCATCAATACTATCAGCAAAATCAGCTCTTATTGTTCCAGGCTCTGCCTCTTTAGGATTAGTTGCACCCATTAAATCTCTATTTTTTAATACTGCACCCTCACCCTCTAAAACAGAAACAACAACTGGTCCAGAAGTCATAAACTCTACTAACTCACCATAAAAAGGTCTCTCTTTATGAACTGCATAAAATTCACCCGCTTGTTCAGGTGTCAATTGCACCTTTTTAAGTGCTACAATTCTTAAACCATTACTCTCAAATCTATCTAATATTTTTCCAATAACACCCTTTGCAACTGCATCAGGTTTAATTATTGATAGTGTTTGCTCTACTGCCATTACTAACTACCTTAACTTAAATTTTGGTTGAGATAATAGCATAATAACTTTTAATTTTGTATTAATAAGAAGAAATAAAAAGAGTTTTAACAAAAAAGATTAAAAAAAGTTGCAACCTCATTTTAATGAAGTTGCAAAGTAATTGAAATTAGTCTTCAATTACAGGAGTTCCAGGCTCACCTCTGTTCTCTGAACAAGTCATACCCTCTTCACAAGGAGCCCATTGAATACACCCTTCAGTAGGACATGCCTCAGCACATGCAGGAACATCATGGTAACCTACACACTCAACACACTTATCTGCGTAAACATAATAAATCTCTTCTCCAGTTGGGTTATCATCCTCATCAACAATCGCTTCTACTGGACACTCATCGATACACGCTGCACAGTTAATGCAACTATCTGTAATAATTACTGCCATATTATATCTCCTTAATAAATTTGTATTAACACTATATCACAAGATTTTAAATTTTCTTTTAAAGTTAGAAAAAAAATCCTATTTTTTTACATTTAGATACGATTTTATCTCATCTACTTTATTTGTCATCTCCCAAGTAAACTCTTCAAGCTCTCTACCAAAATGTCCATATGATGCGCTTTTGCGATATATTGGTCTTAAAAGATTCAACTCTTTTATAATACCTGCTGGTCTTAAATCGAATATATCTCTAACGCAATCTTCTAACTGTTTACTATCGTAACTATTATCACCATGAGTATCTACCATAATAGAAACTGGCTCAACAACACCAATTGCATATGCAATCTGAATTGTAACTCTATTAGCAACTCCAGCTGCTACTAAATTTTTAGCTACCCATCTTGCAGCATAAGCAGCACTTCTATCTACCTTCGTTGGATCTTTACCACTAAAAGCCCCACCACCATGAGGACAACTACCACCATAGGTATCTACAATAATCTTTCTGCCAGTAAGTCCAGCATCTCCTTGAGGACCCCCAATTACAAAACGACCTGTTGGATTAATATGATAAATTATATCATCTGCAATAAGCTCTTTTGGTATAACTTTCTCTATAACTTCAGAAATAATATCTTTATGTAACTGCTTTTGCTCAATCTCTGGCGCATGTTGAGTAGATACAACAACTGTCTTTACAGATACTGGCTCTCCATCTCTATATAAAACACTAACTTGCGCCTTTCCATCTGGTCTAAGATAAGGAAGTGTGCTATTTTTTCTAACTTCTGCTAACTTTGCTGTAATTTTATGTGCCAATAAAATTGGTAGAGGCATTAACTCTTTAGTTTCATTACACGCGTAACCAAACATAAGCCCTTGATCCCCTGCTCCAATCTCACCAGAGTCTTGATCAACACCTTGATTAATATCAGCACTCTGCTCACCAATACCATTTAATACACCAGCACTCCTATAATCAAATCCAAAAGTAGCATCTGTATAGCCTATCTCTCTAATTACCTCTCTTGCTATCTCTTGCATTGGAGCATAACTAGTAGTCTTCAACTCCCCTGTAATTATACAAAATCCATTACTAACTAGTGTCTCACAAGCAACTCTAGCATTTTTATCTTTTTCTATAATATAATCCAAAATAGCATCACTAATTTGGTCTGCCATCTTATCTGGATGCCCCTCTGTTACAGACTCACTTGTAAAAATATACTCACTCATATACTCTCCATTTTATAAATTTTGCTCTATTTTTTTAGCAATTTGTTTTGGCATAATACCAAGATATTCCTCAATATCTGCTGTTTTTCCATGCGTAATAAACCTATCTGGATACTCAAAACTCTCTACTTTAATATCTAATAACTTCTCATCTTGCAAAAACTCCTCTAATGCACTAGCAACTCCACCCATTTTTGCACTATCACTAAAAATATACCATCTCTTAAATCTTTTAGAAAGCTCTTTTAATTTAACTTCATCTAAAGGCTTAACAAATCTTAAATCTAAAATTGCTGGATTTAAATCTTGCAACTCCTTTTTTGTCTCTATAGCTCTTCCCACTCCATTTCCATACCCAATAAAAAGTATATCATCACTTCCATCTTCTATTAAACAAGATACCCCAAGCTCATACTCAGGAGTTTCAAACTCATCAGCGATAAAAGCTCCTCTAGGGTATCTAACTGCAAGTGGTCTATTAAAATTTACAGCAAAATCTAAAAGCTTTTTAAAGCTATTTTCGTTAAAAGGAGCAGCTAAATGCATATTTGGAATAGCTCTTAAATAACTTATATCAAATGCCCCTTGATGTGTCTCTCCATCTTCACCTACAATACCTGCTCTATCTATTGCAAATACCACTCCTAAATCCATTAAACATATATCATGAATTATCTGGTCATACCCTCTTTGTAAAAAGGTAGAGTAGATTGTGCAAAATGGCTTAAAACCCTCTTTTGCCAAAGGTCCCATAGATGTAACTGCATGTTGCTCTGCAATTGCAACATCCCAAAATCTATCTGGAAACTCCTCTATAAGTTTAGACAAACCAGTTCCTCCAGGCATTGCAGCAGTTACACCTACAATACTCTTATCTCTTTTTGCTAACTCTAAAAGATAATCTCCATAAATTGCCGTAGCTGATTTTTTATCACTACTACTCTTTAAACTTTTACCACTCTTAATATCAAAAGGTCCAACACCATGCCAATGCTCCTTTGGTCCCTCTGCTATAGTATAACCTTTTCCTTTAATAGTTTGAGTATGAATTATAACTGGTTTTTTAAGCTCTTTTGCAATCTTGAATGTCTCAATTAAAGACTCCAAATCATGACCATCAACTGGTCCTATATACTCCAATCCAAGCTCTTCAAACAATACACCAGGGGTAATTAACTTAAAAGACTCTTCAAATCTCTTAGCCATATAAGTAGCACTCTCCCCCATCTGTTCTA
>JALSPE010000181.1 GCA_026986085.1 Campylobacteraceae bacterium
GACAGACTGCTGGAGTTTGTAAAGAGAGTTTGATTGTAAATTTACCCGGAAAGCCAAAATCTATTAGAGAGTGTTTAGATGCAGTATTTGGGGCGATTCCTTACTGTATAGATTTGATTGGTGGAGGGTATATGGAAGCTAATGAAGAGGTTATTAAAGTTTTTAGACCTAAGAAGTAATTGGTGGTTGGTGATTGGTGGTTGGTAATTGGTGGTTGGTGATTGGTGGTTGGTGATTGGTGATTGGTGATTGGTGATTGGTGGTTGGTGATTGGTGATTGGTGGTTGGTGATTGGTTTCCTTCGCCCCTTTACCCCTCTACCCCTTGTAAGAAGCTTTAAGCTTGGTTTGAGGTGAGAGTTTGAAATTAGGAGATAGTTATGAATATAAAATTTATAGAAGAGAAGTTCGAAGAGATATATGAAGAGTTGGAAAAAGATGTAATGAAGATTTTAAATGATCAATCGTTAGATAAAAAAGAGACAAATTTAAGAGTAAAACCATACAGCGCGACAAAACAGATTTTAAGAAATGCGTTAGATAGTATAAAATTGGCAAATAGGGTTGCAAAAGAGAATTTAGATAAGTAGTTTTGGCTTTAGCCTTGAATAAATTCGAGGATCCGAAAAACAAAGCAAATTTGTATAGTTTTTGTTTAACACGGATACGCGAATTCATTCGCATATATTTGGGATTATTGCTAGAGTTTAGCTAAATTATTCAATAGGATTGAATTATTGTTTTTTTGATATTAGTGGAAGTTATTGGCTTATTTTGGTCAATATGGCTTTAGTCTCGAATAAATTCGAGGGTTTGAAGATAAATTTTATTGTGTTTATAAAATTTATCTTTACTTTGCTTTTTTTAGCTTAAATTTTTTGTAAATAATTTAATTAATCTTGGCAATATTTAGCTAATGTTCCGTTTTTTACCTCTTTGAAACTCTCTTGACCAACTAGTTGGCGAACAATTTCTAAGGCAAAGCATATCGCAGTTGCTGGTCCTTGGGATGTGATAACTTTATCATCTACAACTACAATTTCATCTACTCTATCATTTGGGCGAATTTGCTCTTGGACACTTGGGTAGCAAGTATATTTTTTACTTAAAACTCCTGCAACATGTAGTGCATATGGCGCGGCACACATTGCTGCTATCCATTTGTTCTCTTGTTTAAACTCTTTTATTAAGTTTTGAGCTATTTTATTTTCGGCTAATCTATTTGTTCCACCCCAGCCACCTGGTAGGACTACTATATCGTAATCATCGACTACAGCACTTTTTAGTGGAATGTTTGCCTTTATGGTAATGCCATTTGCTCCTACTACTAAATCTGTTGCGAATTCGTCATCTAGGTATGCTGAGTGAACTTCTATGCCACCTCTTCTTAGTATATCTATAATTGTAACGCCTTCTATCTCTTCAAAACCTTCTGCTAGTATAACTAATGCTGATGCCATAATTTTCTCCTTTATAAGCTTTTGTGTGGATCATTTTTTTGATAGTGTTTCCATATTAGTTTACCTCCGCCTAAAATATGAAAGTGGAGGTGCTTTACCTCTTGTCCACCATCGTCTCCTATATTTGTAATTAAGCGATAGCCACTAATATCAAGGGCTAACTTTTTTGTAACCTCTTGAATAAATGGCGTCATTTTTGCCATTGTTTGAGCTGATATATCGTTAAAAGATTCAATATGCTCTTTTGGAATAACCAATACATGAATTGGAGCCGCTGGGTTGATATCGTGAAAAGCTATAAACTCTTCATTTTCTAAAATTTTGTTACTTGGAATTTCGCCATCTACTATTTTACAAAATATACACATGATAAACCTTTTTTAAAGCTAATTATAGCATATTTTTTGCTATGCTAAAGAGGTTTTAGATACAATAACGCAATTAAAATATAAAAGAGGTCAAAATTGGAAGAGTTAGAGAGCAAGATAAACAGTTGCACCAATTTGGATGAGTTAGAGCTTATTAGGGTTGAGATATTTGGTAAAAAGGGAGTTCTTTCAAAAGAGTTTGCTAAGCTAAAAGATATTCCAGCCAAAGAGAAAAAAGATTTTGCAAAATCTTTAAATGACAAAAAAGTAGCTTTAAATGAAGTTTTTGAAAAGCATAAAAATAAATTAGAGAAGATTGCATTAGAGGCTAAATTGGAGTCTGAAAAGATTGATGTATCGCTTTATGGATATGAGGCAAACAAAGGGGCTTTACATCCTGTAAAAGATATGATGGATAGAATTATAGATTATTTTGTGGCGCTAAATTTTAGTGTTGAGAGTGGTCCTTTGGTAGAGAATGATTTTAATAACTTTGAGGCTTTAAATTTGCCAAAAAATCACCCAGCTAGAGAGATGCAAGATACCTTCTTTTTTGGGGATGGGAGAATGCTAAGAACGCACACTTCTCCTGTTCAAATTAGAACTATGTTAGATAGTAAGCCCCCAATTAGAATGATAGCACCAGGGGCTGTTTTTAGAAGAGATTATGATTTAACGCATACGCCAATGTTCCACCAGATAGAGGGGCTTGTTGTGGGTGAAAAAGGAGAGGTTAGCTTTGCAAATCTAAAGGCGATTTTAACAGACTTTTTACACCATATGTTTGGAGATGTTGATGTTAGATTTAGACCCAGCTTTTTCCCATTTACAGAGCCTAGTGCAGAGGTGGATATTAGTTGTATGTTTTGTAAAGGCAAGGGGTGCAAGGTGTGTTCCCATACGGGTTGGCTAGAGGTTTTAGGAAGTGGTGTGGTAGATCCAAATGTATTTAAGGCTGTTGGCTATGAAGATGTAAGTGGTTATGCATTTGGTTTAGGTATTGAGAGATTTGCAATGCTGTTGCATGGAGTGCCAGATTTAAGGTCTCTATTTGATGGAGATATTCGTTTATTGGAGCAGTTTAGATGATAGTTACAAGAAGTTGGCTAGAAGAGTATATAGATTTAAGTGATATTAGTGATGAGACTCTACTTAAAAGATTTAATGAGATTGGCTTAGAGGTTGATTCTTATAAGAGGTATGAGATACCAGAAAAAGTTGTAGTTGGAGAGATTGTGGGTTGTTCAAAACACCCAGATGCAGATAAACTTAATGTTTGTCAAGTTAATGTAGGTGGAGAAGTTGTTCAAATTGTGTGTGGAGCAGCTAATGTAGTTGAGGCAAAGTGGGTAGCTGTTGCTATGGTTGGTTCTGTTTTGCCAGGAGATTTTAAAATTAAAAAGGCGAAGTTAAGAGGGGTAGAGAGTTTAGGAATGATTTGCTCTAGTAGTGAGTTGGGGCTTCCTGAATTAGAAGATGGTATTATGATTTTAGATGGCTCTATTGGAGAGTTGGAAGCTGGTAAAGAGTTAAATAGTTATCCTAAGTTTGCCGATAGTGTAGTTGAAGTTGAACTTACAGCAAATAGAGGAGATGCTTGGAGCATTAGAGGAGTAGCAAGGGATTTATCGGCAGCATTGAAAAAAAAGTTAAATAGTTTTGGTTATGAGCCAACTAGAAGGTCTCCAATAGGTGTTGCCAAGGAGCTTAGTGTGTCATCTGATGATATTCCAGCTAGGCTTATATACTCTATTTGCTCTATAGATAGATTAAAGACAAATTTTTTAGAGAGATTGCGTTTAGCTTATATTGGTTTGAATATCGAGAACGAGATAGATAGAGTTTTAAGATATGCAAGGCATGAGAGTGGAGTTGTAAATAGAGCTTACAATTTTGACTCTTTGGCAGAAGATGGCAAGGTATCTTTGGATGTGAAATTAAATAGTAACTCTAGTGTTGAAGTGTTGTCTAATGGTAGGTTGATATCTGTTGTTGGTGTATCTCAAGAAGATGAGTTTAGAGCTACAGATAACTCTAAAAAAGTTTTACTAGAGTGTAGTTATATTAAGCCAGATTTTGTTGTAGATAATGTCTCTAAAAATGGGCTTGATAGTGATGATTTGTATTATTTTAGTTCAAGAGGGAGCGAGCCAGATGTTGAGTATGGTTTGGATGTTTTACAAAGGGCTATATGTGCAAACGGAGATGTTGAGTTCTCTAGTGGAGATGTAAAAGTTGGAGATAAGATTTCTCCTAAAAAGATTGCAATTAAGATAAAAGATTTAATTGATATTATTGGAGATGATATTGCTATTAATGAGGTGTCAAATATCTTAAAATCTCTTGGGTATGGAGTAAATGCGATAGATAATGATACCTTTAGTTTGGAGATACCACCACACGCTCATGATGTAGTAAATATACAAGATGTAGCAGAGGAGATTTTAAGAATTTATGGTATTGATAATATTAAAGCTAAACCATCTGTTGTTATTGAGAAGTGTAGATTAACTGATACTTATAAAGAGTTTAAAGATTTAAGAGATTTGCGAGATAGAGCAGTTGGTGTTGGATATTTTGAAGCTATGACATATGCATTTGCTAATAAAGAGTTATTACAAAGGTATGGCTTTGAAGTTTTAGATGAGAGTTTAGAGTTACTTAACCCTATTGTAAAAGAGTTAAATACACTTAGAACTACTATTTTGGTAAATCTTCTTGAAGCAGCAAATAGAAATGTGAAGTATGGTAAAAAGAGTATTAAACTCTTTGAGAGTGGAGTTGTATTTAACTCTAAAAGAGAAGAGAGTAAAAGGGTTGCATTTATTTATAGTGGAGAGGAGAGCAGGGCTTCTGTTGTAAATAGTGCTACATCTAAAGTTGTAGATTTAGACTCTTTTGTTAAGAGCCTTGGTGGGGTAGTTGGGGAGTTTAATTTGCTTGAGTGTGAGCCAAAAAACTCTCTTATGCATCCATATATAAGTGCAGATATAGTTAAAGATGGCAAGAGTATTGGGTATTTAAGCAAATTGCATCCAAGCGTGGCAGATGAGTTTGATTTAAAAGATACATATATTGCAGAGTTTGATTTAGAGAGTGTTTTACCAAAGCATATTAATGCAGAGCCACTATCGAATTATCAAGCAGTAAATAAAGATTTGTCTGTAGTTGTAGATAAGAGTTTAACTTTTTACTCTATTGCAAAAGTTATACAAGAGTTTAAAGAGAGTGAAAATATCTTGAGAGATTTCTTCCCATTGGATATATACAGCGATGAGAGCTTAGGAGATAAGAAGAGTTTAACTATTAGATTTACGCTTCAATCAGATGAAACAACGCTAAATGATGAGCAGATAGAGGGTGTAATGGGTAGAGTGTTAGAGGTTTTAAATAGCAATTTTGGTGCGGAGCTAAGATGAAGATATTAAGGGTCAAGAAGTGTAGCAGTAGTTTTAATTTAGAGTGTAAAAATATTGCAGCAGATAAATCTATATCTCATAGGTGTGCTATGTTTTCACTTTTAAGTAATAAGCCCTCTACTATTAAAAATTTTTTAAGGGCAGAGGATACTTTGGCATCTTTAAATATTGCAAAACTTCTTGGTGCTAAAGTAGAAGATAGTGGCGATGAGATTAAGATAACTCCACCTAAGAGCCTAAAAGAGCCATTTGATATACTAGATTGTGGTAATGCAGGAACTGGAATGAGGCTATATTGTGGGCTTTTAAGTGGAGTAGATGGCAGTTTTATTTTAACTGGAGACAGGTATCTTCGCTCTAGACCAATGGCAAGGGTTACAAATCCATTGCGAGAGATTGGGGCAAAGATTGATGGTAGAGAGCAGGGGAATAAAGCCCCTTTGCATATTAGAGGCGGGAGGCTTAAATCGTTTAAGTATGAGTCTGCTATCGATTCTGCTCAGGTTAAATCTGCACTAATTTTGGCAGCTCTTAATGCAGATGAAAAGAGCTACTATAGAGAGAAGCTATTAAGTAGAGACCATACAGAGAGAATGTTAAGAGGTATGGGAGCTTATGTAAAAGATGTAGAGGTAGATGGCAAGAGATGGATAGAGATAGAGCCACTAAAAGAGCCACTAAAGCCACTAAATATAAGAGTTCCAGCAGATCCTAGCAGTGGCTTCTTTTTTGCAGTTGCAGCATCTATTGTAAAGGGTGCAAAAGTTA